>CAYQQX010000007.1:0-67981 GCA_964419495.1 uncultured Anaerolineales bacterium | reverse complement strand
ATTCTTCCAGACCATTTCAAAAATGGGATCTTATTTTTGCACACCTCCTTAGCATGGTTCGAGATTAGATATTGGAGATCAGATGTTGGAGGTTGGATATTTGAGATTGCTATAGATTCCAACATTCATCTCTTATTTGAACGCTATGACACCAAAGGCATCTGGACGAGGCACAACCCTTGAGAAACCAGCCTTTTTCAAACGTTGAACCACACCACGGGTTACTCTTGCCCCGGATTTGCTCTCCGGGTTGCCGATATAGTGGAACATCCTACCGTTTGGCTTCAAAACCCTATATGCTTCTCGATAGAAAATCAATGAATACAACTCTCCTGCCAGGCTGAACATCGGTGGGTCATGGATGATGCCATGGAAGGATTCGTGTGCAAAATTTTCAATCTCATCGTTGCTATCACCGATGATCTGCGTGATCTTGGGATTGTCAAACAGATTTCTAGACCAAGGGTTGCGCTGGGCAATCTTCTGGGCTGCAGGGTCCAGTTCAACCGTGGTAACACATTGTGCTCTTTCAGCAGCCATAATGGCGGTATAGCCTAACCCGGTGGTTGTATCCAAGATGTGTCCTGAAATTCGCCCCAGCGCATTAATTTTGCTTTGGGTATCTCTCCAAGGGTTGGTATGTTTGATGCGGTGCATAGGGATGCCTGAAACCAACATAGTAGGCGCTGATTCAGTGGGAAATAATGTATAGACCCGCTCAAAGGTTTCAGAGAAGGTCTGAATAACAGTGGCGTTCCCATCTTCAAGGATGAAACAATTATTCTCGTTTTTGGTGATCTCGTCGACTTCATCCCAAGAGAGCATTTCGTTCTCAGGGAAAAACACACCTTCATTTGTCAGTTCTACTTCAATCGTCGTCAAACCTAAATCTGGGGAAATCTGAACTGCAGCTTCACTCCCCTTAGCTTTGATTAGTTGAGATGTTTGATGGTGAGATAGAACGATTTGCGATAACATCAGCC
This sequence comes from uncultured Anaerolineales bacterium, assembly GCA_964419495.1. Taxonomy (GTDB): domain Bacteria; phylum Chloroflexota; class Anaerolineae; order Anaerolineales; family UBA11858; genus NIOZ-UU35. The sequence goes on along the minus strand of CAYQQX010000007.1, from coordinate 66,998 downwards.
CAACGCGATCCGATAGGCTTCAAATAATTTAGGGAAATTCTTTTCCCAATCGGCGCGTGATTCAGCTAATTGGCGAGCCGCCTGCCCCATGGCAGGTAACTGTTCCTTATGCTCCACAGCCCGAAGGATTCCTTCAACGAGAGCTGCCACATCACCATCGCGAAACATCCATCCTACATCGCCCTGTGAAGTGATCCATTCCTGGTTGCCTGGTATATCTGTCAATAAGACCGGTGTGCCACACCCCAAAGATTCCAACAAAGAAATCGATGTGCCGTCGCTATGCGAGGTGCTGATATACAAATCTGCGGCACGATAATAATTGGGCAAATCCTTTTGGTTTACCTGTCCTGGGAAGTGCACTTTGTCAAGCACATCCGCTGCCATGAAGATTTGGCGGATTTTTGGCGCTAATGGACCATTCCCCAACATCAAAAGGCGCAATTCTGGTCGCTGTCGGACCGCGCTGACAAAGGCACGCGCCAAGTCATCGACCCCGTAGATTGGCGCCCAGCCTCGAGTAGACAATAGCACAAAGCTATCATCGCCCCAACCCAGACGGGCGCGCAGACCGCCATCATTGCCAGGGGAATACTTTTTTAGATTCGCTCCCCAAGGAAATGTCACAATGTGATCCGCCTCCATCCCATGCTGTACGGCCAAGCTTCGAATAGTGTCGCAATCCCCTACTAAAGCATCCGTTCTTTTAAGCGTGAAGCGAGTGGCCCATTCCCACCAGCGGTTGCGATTTACATCCATCAGCAAGTCATACCCCCAGGACATACTAACAAGGGGATGAAATCCTGCTAATGCTGTCAGAAAGGCAGCCCGCTGCAAAGGGCCCGCCTGAACTAAATCGGGTTTGAATTCTCGGATAACTTTCCGTAATCCAAGAAGTAAACTCAAGCCATTTCGGAGCTTTGCTGGAGACTTTCCCCCCACCCAAGGGATCAACTCAATTTCGGATGGTAAGGGTCTATTGTCCAGGTCATGCCCGCGCTTCTCAAGGCGCAGATATCCAACCTGATGCTCTGTCTTCGCTAACGCGGAAAGGTAGCGGTGGTCGTGGGTTGTGTAATCCCGTGAGAAGTAGAGTATTCGCATTTCAATCGTTAGCAGGTTGGACGTTTAACATTTACACGTTCAGACGTGCAAACGCTATGCACCGATATTCTCCCAACGCAGGTCCATGCCATAGGGCATATCGACAAGCGCTTTCTTGCCAACGAGATCATCCAACTCCCAGGGCATGATGGCGCCAGCAGCAGCGGGGCGAAGAGGCTCAACTAAATCCGCGCTGAGAGTTTCTCCAGCCTTGATATCCCGAGCAGCGCGTAAGCAGCGACGTTGGAGTACATAGGTTTCCTGTTCACTGCCAGTGACAAATTTATCGTAGGAACCCAGAGATCGTTCCAACGTGCGCACCTGATGAACCATCTCAGTCCAATTTTCTGGATTCATAGCAAATTTATGGTCGGGCCCTTCGCGGTCATTGCTATCGGTGAAATGCCGCTCAATGACGCGCGCACCCAAAGCCACTGCACCAACTATGGGTGCTGGGCTGTGCGTATGGTCAGAGAGACCCAACACCACATCAGGGAACATGGCTGCATACGTTTTCAGAACGTTAAGATTGAGATGATCGTAATTGGAGTCTGCGGCGGTGTAGTTCGTGTTGCACTGAAAGAGTACGATCTGATCGTTGACAGCCTGCACGGCTCGTATAGCCCGGACGACATCACCGATATCCGCTGCACCAGTTGCCATCAAAAACGGTTTTCCGAATTTAGCCATTCTTACTAACGCTTCCGGCCAGGACATCAGCCCAGAGCCGGCCTTAAAGGCTGGTACATAAGGATCGAGCATTTCTATGGCTTCATAATCATATGGAGAAGAGTAGTAATGGATGCCAACTTTGTCACACTCTTCTTTGAGTATTGGTGTCCACTCGAATGGCACGGATGCATCATCATACACCTCGAAGACCGTCCTGCTCCATTCAGCTTGATGAGATTGCTGCCCACCCAGTGCTTTGAATCCGTAATCTGAGACGATCTTGGGGGCGCGGAAATTTTGGAATTTAGCCGCTTCAGCGCCGGCATCTTTTGCAAGGAGAATGAGCATTTTGGCTCGCTCAAGATCACCATCATGGTTAGCGGCAATATCAGCAATAAAATATGTGGGGTAATTTAGACCGACTTTTCGATCAGCAATTGTAATTTCTGGAGAAGGGATATTCATGGTTACACCTCTGCCTTCGATTAGGAATACGATTGATCCTTATGCTGCTGCATAGCTAACAAACTCATGTTACGCACACGTAGTGAGGTTTCCCTGGAAATAGGGGGTCGGGGAGAATTCTCCCCGACCCCCTATTTCCAGGCAGATTCTCTTTAGGTTGCATACCATCAATAATTAATACACAATGACTGAATAACTTGTGGATAACCCTGTTGATAAAGTGAATAAAAGCGATCTATAGCTGGGGATAAACCCGGAGGAACGATCCCCAAATCGTGGATAAGTTTGTCAACTTTTAGCGTTAGCTGTGGAGAACGAACAGCCTTGAGCCCAGATTGTGTGACGGATATGGGTGTAATAAGTTGAGTGTCAAAGCCAAATCGATTAGCAATCGCGACCCCAAAATCGTATTTGTTGATATTCTCACTACTAACCACATGATAAAGTCCATTGAGCCCCTTCTCTAACATCTGATAAAAGATACCCGCGAGGTCATTTACCAACAAGGGACAAAAATAAACATCTGTAAAACCCTTTACCTGATTGCCATCTCGTAGATTGTTATAGAAGAATTCTGCTAGACTTCGTTTGCCAGTGGGGCTCCATCCAAACATATTGATGCGAGCTACAATGGCATTAGATGCCTCAGCGAGGACGGCATTCTCCCCATCTAGCTTTGTTTGTGCATAGACATTGATTGGAATTGGCACGTCAGTCTCAGCATAATTCCCATCTTGACCGTCGAATACTGCATCAGTCGAAACATGCAGCAGGCGCGCTCCGCCCCTGGCGACATGCTGTGCCAGTTTTCGTGGTACTTCTGTATTCAATTCCCGGGCAGCTTCCGGATCGTCCTCGCATGCATCTACATTTGCCTGTGCGGCACAGTGGATCACCCAATCTGGTTGAGTATCATCAAGGATACGTTCCACGGCACCCGGGTCTAACAAATCGGCCACAATTGGAGTGAAGGCCTCTGTTTTCTGAGAACAACTGCGGTCAACTCCGAAAACAGTGTGGGTACTGGCAGCTTCTAAGGCCAGATTACTCCCCAGTAAACCACCCGTACCAGTTATCAGTATTCGCATTGTCTTTACCCTGTATTTATTGCTTACTTCATCATCGAGTAAACAACAAATACAAGGCAAACATCATCAAGTCAGATTCCCTTGGGCGTATGCATCTTCAAAAGGTTTTACAATTTCACCAATTTGTTCAACATCGAGCCATACCGGATTTTCTGCGCTGGAATAACGGAAACCATCGGAAACAGGTTCTCCTTTCTCTTTCCAGCCACCACCAAACCAGAAGGCTTCTGCTGGTTGGACAACGAACATATCATCTAGCTCAATGGTAGTGCGAGACTCATCCCGTGAAATCAACATCTCATGCAGCTTCTCGCCTGGGCGAATGCCAATAAAATCTAATTCCGCATCTGGAGCCATGGCTTTCGCTAAATCAACAACTTTCATACTAGGGATTTTTGGCACGAAGACTTCACCACCCTGCATGTTTTCAATATTTTTGATCACAAAGCGAACACCCTGCTCTAAGGAGAGCCAGAAGCGTGTCATCCGTTTATCGGTAATGGTCAGTTGGCCATTTTCTCGTTGACGTAGGAACACGGGGACCACGCTACCGCGGCTGCCAACAACATTACCATAACGAACGCAGCTCAACCGAGTTTCGTACTTCCCGGCATAGGCATTGCTTTGGATGACCAGCTTTTCGGCGGCGAGTTTTGTGGCTCCGTACAAATTTACTGGATTCACAGCTTTATCTGTACTTAGAGCCAACACTTTTTTGACACCAGTATCTAAGGCGGCATCGACCACATTGCTGCTGCCAAGGATATTTGTTTTTACTGCTTCCATGGGATTATATTCGCACGCTGGAACCTGCTTGAGAGCAGCCGCATGTACCACAATATCCACAGATTGCATCGCTCGTTTGAGACGTTCTAGATCACGCACATCGCCAATAAAATAGCGCAAATTGGGGTGATCGAAACCTGCCACCCGCATTTCATGCTGTTTCAGTTCATCACGGCTAAACACAATCAGTTTAGCTGGCTGAAACTCATCTAGCAAAACTCTGGTGAATTTTTTTCCAAAAGAACCGGTACCTCCGGTAACTAAGACAACTTTATCTTTCCAGTTCATATTATCTCCATCATAATCACAATATCAATTTTTAGGATTTTCGGATGACAAACATCGGGTATTGACCATTCTCACCAAAGAAATGCGGAAACATATCTTCTAGCCAAAACAACAAACGCAATAAGATGCGTCCGCCAAATCCTTTATGTATAAAAGTACGCAAATGCTTTACGCCAACTCCACGCCAGACAAAAATCTCAAACGGCATCAAAGGGGATAATTGGCTTTTAAGCCATTCAGCGCCATACTTGCGAACAAAGGTACTTTTGGGTTTGTTTTCATCGGAATCTTTCTTAGGTTTTGCTGGGTGCACTGGTGGTGCAACACCAAATATCCTGCGTAAAATACCTATGATCCGATTAGTCCAGCGCATTGGGGAAGCTAAAATTTGAGGGATTAAGGCCTCACCCCAACCATTGACAATAACCGCCTGGCATTCTTTAGCCAGAACGCGGTACAACTCCTGGTATGCCGGGACATGCTCGTCAGAAGGTAAATGGTGAATAGTATGCAATGAGACAAGGCCTTCAAATACACCCGGCTTGAAAGGAAGGTTTGCAACATCGGCAACAACACATAGGCCATGCTCACCAGTGCGTTTGCAAGCATCTTTCAATGCCACGTGGGAGATATCGACGCATACACGGAAATCATATCCCTTAGAATATTCCAAATATTCAGGATATTGGATAGGTCCGCTGCCTGCGTCCAGTAAGTACTTGCCCTCAGACTCCAAATGGCGCAATACTCTTAGATGACAACGATGGATATATTCACGTGATACCGGCCGTAAATCTTCATAACGCGCGTTCTGATAAATCCCCTCGCTGACCTCTTGCCAGCCCACCTGATCATAGAATTCCCGTACATTCTGTTTAATTTCTAATTCTGATGTCATTTTACAAATCCCATTTCATGGGTTTTCCAAGCAAATATTCAAAGGAGGCACCAAATTTCGATAACCCTTCTTCCGATAAAACCTTTTCTAATGGCCAACGGCTAATATCTTCTTCAAAATATTGCACATGCCATGGATAGGGCTGGGGATATTCAAAGAAGAAGCGATATGCATATGTCCAGGCAGATTCAACCTGAGCCCGAGTTGGTCGGTGCTTTTCTGGATTTTCCAACACCCGCTGGAGAATCTCGAAAAATGAGTCCCACGAATCTGGGTCCAAAGTAAAACCTTTATCCCGATAATGCGTCTGGCCTGTTACGATAACCGGCAACCCGCTCATTGCCATCTCCATACCCATGGTTGTCGTAAAAACAAGACCCACATCGGCCATATGCACCAAATCGTAGGCATTGATCTTGGCATCCGCTGCCAAAAGATGGATATGTTCGGGTAACTCAGGGAACATATTATTCAAAATATCATAAACGGCCGGACCCCAGCCAATAAGTTCTCCAGGATGCGTTTTGATTACAAATTGGACATCGTGGCGTTGGATGAAGTATTCGATTGTCTTCTTCAGCCATTCAGTCATGCTTTCACTGAAGAGTTGCCTCCCGAGGGTTAGGCTATCTCCGAGCACATTGGTGGGAAGAAAAACCACGGGGCGAGAATCAAGTCCCAATTCCTGTCGAACATCGCCCCCCAATTGAACAGGTGTTTCCTGCCAAAGTCGCACGAAGGTTTCCCAAAGATCACCCTTTTGACGTGCAGCAAAGAAATCTTTGACTCTTCCCCACTCATCTTCAGAAAGTGGAACACTTTTCTTAGCATCCCACAACTTGCTCGTATCCTGACGCATAACATCATCATTTTGTGCCAGCCACATGCGGTCATTCTGCTCGCCAAATTCAAACGACATGACTGACACATGCGATGAGCGTGCCACGTGATAAGTGATACCAAATTCCAGGATACTGCCATTGGGTACCACCACAACGTCTGGTCGATCTTTTTCAATGTGTGCTAGCATTCTCCTGGCATGGATTCGATTGCGCTCCATTCTTAAACGATACAAATCACTATCTGTATCCACATCTTCCCGAAGTTGGCTGTATTGCGTATCACGAAACGCAGCCGATTCCATTTTCTTTTCCAAATCAGAGGGCAATGAATTAGACAAGGACGCGTCCAAAAAGGGCACTATTTTGATAAATGATTCTGCTGGTTTCAGTGTTTCTTGAATATAGATATTTTGTCTGCGCAGGTCAAAACGATTGATCGGTTTTTTCCATTGGGAATAGGGCAAATATGCCAGGGTGACATCGTGCCCCAAAGCCGCGAAGGTCAGCGCCATCAACAGGCTGTGTTCAATCCAATAACTGAGCATACTAAAAATCAGGATGTTCTTGGGATTGTCAATTTTTCGAGAAGCTGCTTTCGCTTGTGAGAGCCAAAGTGGAAGATTTTCGATAACCCTATCGAGATGATATCCTCCCACAGGAGGGGACCCACTTTGACGCATCAACCAGACCAATTCGGCAGTCAGTGGAATTTCACCAAGGATGTTCTTAATCTTGTCATTTGAAAGCATTGCTATTTTCCAACCGATCTGATTTGCCAAGATAGCCGCGGTCTCACTAATCCCATACGGGTTTCAGACCATTGTTTCCCAGGTGCACCCATGCCATCAACGGTGAACGTCAACGCTCGCTCATCCATAAAATAGCGTTTGACACGAAATGAGCTGGCATTCATCCCAACCGTATAACGCCCTTCGTTGAGCAGATCAGCAGGGATAGTGCAGCTGCTGACAAAGTGCCCTGCGGGTCGTACACCGAATTTATCATATTGATCAGGTTCATCAGTGTCGAAGGTGGTCATGACGTATTCACCACGCGCGCTCATCAAGTAGAGACCAACACGCAACCCTTGGATGGGTTGATCTAAAGAATATTCAACCTCGAGGGTGATTGCCTCTGTCGAGCGGACCACGTCAACATTGTTTCCGCTGGCGTTACGCACGCGCAGTGCCATGGGTTTAAATGGTTTTGAAGCATCAGGGATTTCATCAGCATCCCAAATGCGTTCGCCTGCTTCTGAAAAACCTGACACCATATAATAATCAACGGCTTCAACTGTTGGAGCTCGGTATACAATTTGGCCTTTGTCCAGAACGATGGCTTCTTCCGTTAACCGCAAGATCGACGACATATCATGACTCACAAACAAAACGGTACGGCCCTCTTGGGCTACATCGCTCATTTTGCCAAGACATTTGCGCTGAAATTCAGCATCACCAACGGCCAACACCTCATCTACAACTAAGATTTCGGGTTCCAAGTGGGCTGCAACGGCAAAGGCTAAGCGCAGATACATGCCGCTAGAATAGCGCTTAACTGGCGTATCGATGAACTTTTCTACCCCAGAAAAATCTACAATTTCATCGAATTTGATATCGATCTCGGTACGCTTCATTCCCAAGATAGCGCCGTTTAGATATATGTTTTCTCTACCAGTCAACTCTGGATGAAAACCTGTACCCACTTCCAGAAGAGAACCAACTCGACCGCGAATCTCAACTTCACCTTCGGTCGGTTCTGTAACTCGAGACAACACTTTGAGCAAGGTGCTTTTTCCAGCTCCATTGCGGCCAATCACCCCTAAAATTTGGCCCTGTTCCACATTGAATGAGACATCACGAAGAGCCCAGATCGTATCCAAATGATCTTCACCTGAAGGAGCCAATCCACGCCGGATGCGTTGAATCGGCCAGGTAACCACATTGACTATAGAATCCCTCAATGTTTGGTATTTCTCCGGGGCTAATCCGATGCGATATTGTTTGCCGAGATTTTCAACTCGGATGGCTAGGCCATCCGGCGAGGGACGACTGAGGACAGGAGACGGAATAGATGAATTCATTTTCGTAAACTTTTTCTAAATGCTTGTAACTTGATGAATAATTGGTGTCCCGTCCATCAAACCATATCCGCAAAGGTGCGTTCCATACGTCGGAAATAGAACAAACCACTGATCAATACCAAAATTGATACACCAATTGAAATCGACATTGTCAAAGTTGCCGTAGAATCCAACTCAATGCCAAGCAATGCCCAACGGAAACCCTGTACAACCCCAGCCATCGGGTTAAGCGAGTAGATGATTTTCCAAGAACCAGTAACATACTGTGCGGAATAGGCAACGGGTGTGAGATACTTCCACATCTCTGTCAGGAAGGGCAGCATATAGCCAACATCCCGATAGAGAACATTCAGGGAAGAAAACCATAAGCCAACGCCCAAAGCTGATATCAATGTCAGTAACAAGAAAAGCGGCAATGTCCAAATGGCTGATGTCACCGAAATATCGTAATAGATCATCATGCCAATCAAGATCACGAACGCAATCAAAAAATCAACCAGACCGCTAAGGACAGTCGAAATAGGGATCACCAATCGTGGGAAATACACCTTGGTTATCATATTGCGATTCGATACCATAGAGCGCCCGGTATCATTCATAGCCTTGGAGAATAACTGCCATGGCAATAATGCCACGAAAGTAAAGATCGTATAAGGAACACCCTCTGAATCAAGATTGGCCAGCTGGCCAAAGATCAGCGAGTATACGATCATAGATATCACTGGACGAATGATCGCCCAGGCCATACCCAAAACAGTTTGCTTATAACGGACTTTGATATCTCTCCAGGTTAAGAAGAAAATCAACTCGCGATAGCGCCAGAGATCCTTCAAGTTTAGAGCCGACCAACCGCGCGTTGGACGTAATAGGATCGTTTCTGGAATATCTTTTGTCGTCAATGGAGTTTCAATCATAAATAGCTAATCGCAAAACTTCAGGGTATCCGATCCTGATTTTCTTTGAACCACTCAATGGTGCGGCGCAATCCATCTTCAAATGGCATTTGCGCTTCGAAGCCGAAGGATTCTTTTGCACGTTTTACATCCAGGCCTCGACGGGGTTGACCATTGGGTTTGCTGGTATCCCAAACAATCTCGCCTTCGAACCCAGTTAATTTTGCCACCAGCGCTGCCAAATCTTTGATGCTAATTTCCATACCAGCGCCCAAATTGACCGGCTCAGAACTATTATAACGTTCGGCAGCCATCACAATACCACGCGCAGCATCACCCGCATAGAAAAATTCGCGCGTCGGAGAGCCGTCTCCCCAAAGCACGACTTCAGCATCGCCGCGCTGTTGAGCGGCAATCATCTTGCGGACCAAAGCTGGAATAACATGAGAAGTTTCTAGATTGAAATTATCGCGCGGGCCATACAAGTTAACTGGAAGCAAATATACTGCATTGAAATCATATTGCTCGCGATAAGCCTGTGCCTGAACAAGAAGCATCTTCTTTGCCAACCCATACGGAGCATTGGTTTCCTCGGGGTAGCCATCCCACAAATTCTCTTCTTTGAAAGGAACGGGTGTAAATTTGGGGTAGGCGCAGATCGTGCCAATGGCAACAAATTTCTCGACGCCAGATTTCCAGGCTTCGTGCATCAAGGGGACGCCCATCATTAAGTTTTTATAAAAAAACTCGGCCGGGCGTGCACGGTTAGCACCAATCCCGCCAGCCAGGGCTGCCAAATGAATGATTATATTGGGATTGGCATCTTCTATCATACTTTGGATATCTTCCAATTTCGTCAGATCATAGTTTTCGATTTTCGGAATGAAGATATCTGATGCGCCGCGTTCTTGGAGAACTTCTTGAACGAAAGAGCCCAGGAAACCAGCACCGCCAGTTACGCACACTCGTCGATCTGCCCAGAACTCTTCTGGGTTTGGGAACATTTTTTCGTCCATGATCATTTATCCATACTAACTAATTGGTCATCCCAGCGGTGCCAACCATCAAAACGCTCACTCAGGAGACTCTTACCTTCGCCGGGTGCTTCGAGCCCCTGCAATTCCAGGTCAGCATCCATCATAATGCGAACCAAATCCTTGAACTTGATCTTGGGTTCCCAACCCAAAACTTCGCGAGCCTTACGAGGATCAGCTAAGAGGTAATCTACCTCTGTAGGGCGGAAATAGCGTTCATCTATCCGTACGTAATCCTGATAATCTAAGCCAACATATCCAAAAGCTTCGTCGAGGAATTCGCGCACCGTTCGTGATTCTCCAGTACCAATGACAATGTCCATGGGTTCTTCATGCTGCAATAATCGCCACATTACTTCGACATATTCGGGAGCGTATCCCCAATCACGTTTGGCATCTAAATTACCCATATAAATGTGTTTTTGCTTCCCTGCTTTTATAGCTGCAACTGCACGCGTGACTTTTCGTGTAACGAAGGTTTCCCCTCGGCGGGGGGATTCATGATTGAAAAGAATGCCACTGCAGGCAAAAATATCATACGCTTCCCGGTAATTCTTAGTTACCCAATGAGCGTAAGTTTTTGCAGCAGCATAAGGACTCTGCGGTGCAAAAGGTGTCGCCTCTGTCTGAGGAGGCTTTGCACCACCAAACATCTCGCTTGTGGAAGCCTGATAGAACCGGGTATCGATTCCAGAACTTCGAATGGCATCCAAAATACGCAAAGTTCCGATTCCAGTGACATCACCCGTATATTCTGGTAGATCGAAACTCACTCGCACATGACTCTGCGCAGCCAAATTATAGATTTCATCTGGCTCAATTTCGGAAATCAAATTTGCCATACTAATCGTACTGGCTAAATCACCATGGTGGAGAAGCAATCTGGCATTATCGCCATTGTGAGGATCTCGATAAATGTGGTCGATGCGACCGGTATTAAATGTACTTGATCTCCGGATCATGCCGTGAACCTCGTACCCTTTAGACATCAGCAACTCCGTAAGATAGGAGCCATCTTGGCCAGAAATGCCTGTGATCAAAGCTTTTTTCATTTTTTCTTCCTTATTTTATTGAACGATGAAGCGCGCATTTCGATAGCGCGGATCACCTGGATCTTGAATAATCCCATTCTGCAAGGCATACAATACTTCTCGAATGCCAGCGTCAACTGTAAATTGGGGTGAAAACCTTAATTCACGCTTAATTTTCTCGAATGAGGCGGTTATATCGCGCAGATCACCGCCAAAGGTAATATCTTTGTAGTTAACTTGCGTCTCTGGCAAGCGTTTTAGGATCAACGTTACAACCTGATCTTTTGTCAAATTTCCGTGCGCAGTCCCAATGTTAAATACTTGTCCACGAATCTTTTCGAGCGGCGAACGAAGACCCAGAATAATACCATTAACCGCATCTGCAATGTGAATAAATGAGCGCGAATAACCGCGCTGATAAATCATCAATTTTCTCCGGGTAAGAGCATCCAGAACAAACTGGTTTATGATGAGATCAAAGCGTGGTCTGGGGGATAATCCATACAAAGTTGCTGATCGAAAAAGTAATGGTGCACAATTACTTCTATCTGCCTGATTCAAGAGAAATCGCTCAGCAGCCACCTTGGTTTCTGCATACAAAGATTGTGGATTGAGAGGCGAATCTTCTTCAACAGGATTTCCGTTTGATGAAAGTCCATAATTACTATATGATGATATAAAAATGAATCTTTCAACTTCCAGGGAGTTTGCCTGTTCAAAAACATGCTGAGTGGCTTCAACGTTGTAACGCCAGGCAACTAAGCGTCCCACAGATTGGCAGGCAGGAAAACCCGTAATCGCGGCTAAGTGGACAACAGCAATAGGGATTGGCCAATCATCCCGAAGAGCATTGCGAATGGCCCGCGACTCCCATACATCTGCTTTGACGAAATGGAAGCGTTCGTTTGACAAATACGAGATTAATGATTCGCCACCGTACAGCAAATCATCAACCACAGTTACATAGTAGCCTAATCGGAGGAGCTTACCTGCTAAAAATGAGCCAATATATCCCGCTCCGCCGGTAATCAGGATGTGGTTTTCCACTGTTATCCCTCACCGTTCAAATTCAAATATACTTTCCAGCCGCGCACTTCTAAAGCAGGTAATTCTGGATGGTGATCAATTTTGACACCTTGTTCGATGCAGGTAAGCCGAATTACTTCTGCAAGGTCACCATCTCCGGTAATACGAACACTTTCAAAACCAGCATCGCGTGCCTCTGATAACAATCGGATTACGCGGTTGCGAGTTCGGCGAAATAACAGCATAGAATTTTCTATATATTTGACTGTTAATTGAGCTCGAAAAGATATGCCCTCTGGCGTAATAATATAGCGGAGTTTTTTCCTCTCAGCTCGTTTTAACTTGATATACCCCTTATTGACCATACGTTTAATATGCCAATTTACAGTGCCAACTGCAACATCAAGCTTATCCGCCAGGGATGCCTGGGTAATATCGGGGTCTTCTTCTATTTGTTCCAGGAGAATCAACTCGCGCTGCTCTTGCGACGTATCCAATTCCATATCAGAATCCAAAATCTTTTCTAAAATTCAGTCACTGAATTATAACCGCAGGTGTAAATAGGTCAAGGCTTTTTAGACACTCAAAAAGGCCTGGTTCACTACCAAGCCTTTTGCTTCAATATTCCAAACATTTTTCTAGGTAGTGTTGACATTTCAGACATTTTCTAGAGAAACGAGCGCGATTGGAAACAGCTTGTTTAAGAAAGAAATCCCCAAATGTCCACACGGCCTAGTCAACGATCTTGTAATTAGCTACTCTTCTCTCCAGTTCGTTCCAAATATCCACTGGCTTCTCACCGATTGCTAAATTCTCTGCAATGAAGCGCCCCATATCTACACAATGATCGGAATTGTTGTAGTTGTACATGCCAATACGGCCAGTCAGAAGCAAGTTTTTTACGTTCTGCAGATGACTGTTTACCTTCTGCATTTTCTCCACATATTTCAAATCATACCGGGGATAGAAATTCCGAGTTCGCTTTACCATATACCCTGTTACTTCATCAGCGTTAATAAATCCAGCATCTACTAATCCATCTATAGTTTTTTGAGCAAGTTCTTCATCTGTTGCACCCCACTGCCAACTATTCTCGTCGCACGTGAAATCACAGCAAATGGCTGTCTGGTCTGCAGGTCCTAATGCAGGATTCATCTGTTTTTGCTCAAAAATTCGGCTGAAAATGTATTCGCGCTCTGGCAAGAAAATCCACTGATCTTCCAGAGCAAGAGACCGATTAGCAAAAATATACACCAACACTAGGTGGCGGAACTGCAAATCATCAACGGAACCGATGAAATCTTCTGCAGCTTGGCCAAACACCAGCCGGCCTAACACGGGCAGCGGGATAGAAGATACCAGATAATCCGACTCGAACTCTGCGTCCGAGCCATCTACCTTCCCTTTGACAGCAGTAACTTTTACATCTTTCTGAACTAGCTCTTGAACATCAACATTGACAATGACTCGTCCGCCTGCATCCTCGATATACTCGCGCATTGCCTCGGGAAAATCTCCAAAGCCTTTTTCAGGGTAATAGAAGAACTCAGCATTGGTTTCAGCAGTCTCTTTCTTAATGCCCAACAATTTCAAAATGACTTCCATCCCACCCGAGGCTGGTACGCGTGCTCTGGCCATTTCAGGGTGCAGTGTTGAAGGTTCACCCCAAACCTTATCCGCCAGGGGTTCGAAAACCAACTCGTAAGCAGGACGCCCAAAACGTTGGACCATATATTCCTCGTACGAATTCGGGGGCTGACGATTCACAAACCCGCGCACCAACTCAAAAGCATATCCGAAGCCCAACTTCAAAAAGGTGGTCACCCCTAAAACACCAGCCAAATTGCCTAATTTGAGAGGATAATCCACCAGATGCCCGCGCAAAAACAGGCGGTTCTTCTTAGGCAGCGTCAACAGTCGGTCAGTCATTAATTCTTGAATTTCATCCAGCACACCTGGGATAACGGAATATATTTTATGCGCTCCATAATCAAGAGTGAAATCGTTATGCTCAAAGCTTGCACAAAATCCACCAATCACAGGTGCTTTCTCCAACACGGTTACTTCATACTTGCCTGTCTTGGCCAGGAAATAACCCGCCGAGAGCCCACCAATACCTGCCCCTAAGACAACAACTTTCTCTTTCTGTTCCAAAATCACGACCCTCCGTTATCTGCTCGACGAGCAAGCACCAAAGTCTGCCCCATCCAATAGGGGATTTGCATATGTTGAATTCGTACAGCGGTAGCGATCTTCGTACCCAGCCTTGACAGCCACGAGATATAAGGTCCCATGCGGAAGAAGATATAACCTAATTCCAAGCTTTGCCAGTGCATCTTCGAGCGCTGCATCTTAAATCCAGTCTGATTGAGTATTTCACGAATCGTTTCGACAGTGAAAAAGTATAAATGCACCGAGATGAGAAAGACCCATTTGCGCCCCATCAATCGGGCAACCAAGGAGCCAATATCTGGATAATTGACAACCAGCAAACCATTGGGTTTCAACACCCGTCGACATTCTTCCAGCACAGCCTTGGGGTCGGGGGTGTGTTCGAGCACATCCCACAGTGTGACCACATCAAAGTGCGCATCGGGCAAATCCATATCGAAGACTGTTCCAGGTTGAATATCAATACCATAATGTTCGCTGCCCCATTCCGCCATCCAGCGGTTTGGCTCACTGCCAGCGACTTCCCAGCCACGGCGTTTGGCAACACCTAGAAACGCACCAGCTGCAGTACCGATATCGAGGATGCGACCTTTTTTGGGGACCAATTTTTCGATGAGATCTAACGATTTGGCAAAAGTACGCTCTCGGGCAGGATTCTGTGAGATGAAGTTTTCGTCTGTTCCCTCACTGTAGCCAGTAAGAATAACATCACCCTTCAAACGCGGCGTCAGATACTGCAAGCCGCATTGCTTGCAGCGCACTAGTTGATCAACAAGGATTTCATCACCAGATGAGCGAAAGGTTTCCATGATCTCATCGGGCTGCGCATTTTCGTACTGAGGAGGGTAGACAACATCATATTCATCCGCGCCACATAAATTGCAGGAAACATCTTCCAGCATAGATTGATAATCTTTCACAAGATCAGACATACAATTATTTATTCCTTTGTAAGATTTGCTTAAGTTGGCGAAAGCGCGTGTTTACGGCATTCAAGATCAACCCCAGAGAGAAAGCCAAAGCGCTCAGCAACATCAGCAAGGCAATCCCCGCAATTAAAGACAGTGTGTTCAATTGCAAGATATTTTGAGCTGTTAGCGACAACAACCCCAACAAGACAAGCACGA
Organism: uncultured Anaerolineales bacterium; assembly: GCA_964419495.1. Lineage (GTDB taxonomy): Bacteria > Chloroflexota > Anaerolineae > Anaerolineales > UBA11858 > NIOZ-UU35. Next base: position 51,492 of record CAYQQX010000007.1, on the reverse strand, counting down.
CGATGAATAATACAAACGATACCAGCCCAAATAGCCGCAAGGGGTAATGATCGCGTAGCAAAATCGCCGCCGTCATCATGATACGGTAGCCATCGCGCACCGCATTGAGTTTGGAGTGACTGTCAGCAGGTCGGCTGCGATATGAAATAGGCATCTCTTCAATGATCATACCCTCTTCAAGAGCCTGGAGGGTCATCTCAGTTTCCGTTTCAAACCCTGGTGTCAACAATGGAACCGTTTTTACAAACCGGCGGCTGAAAATTCGATAACCTGAAAGGATGTCGCAGTATTTGGTTCCAAACATTAAGTTGATGCTAGTGACAATCAACTTGTTACCAAGATGTCTATGCTTGCGCATGGTTTCGTCCGAGGCAGAGGGCAAGCGGTTGCCCACAACCATATCTACATCCCCCCTCCAAAACAGGCGTTAACAAGCGATGAACATCCTCGGCGAAATAAGTGTCATCACCATCGACCAAAACAATCGCGTCGGCCACGATCGTATCAAATATTGCCTGCAACACATGCCCCTTACCTTGTTTGCGCACCTTGTGGACGAGGGCACCAGCATTCAATGCAATTTGAGCGGTATCATCCGTTGAATTATTGTCAAAAACATAGATCGAAGCATCAGGGAGTTGAGCACGAAAATCACTGACTACTTTCTCAACAGTGATGGCTTCGTTATAACAAGGGATAGCAACCGCGATTGAGTATTTATTATCGTTGATCATATTTGTTTGCTCTAATCCTATCAGATGGCATTACGATCAAGCCATTTGAGTACTATGGCTCGATAAGGCACCATTTCCATTTTTGTTTCAAACCTACGACGCATGAAATTCATGGACTGCCGCACAATCTTACCCGGATAATAACGTATTTTCCACCATAAAAACTGAGCATAGAGTTTCAAACGGAAATTACTTAAGGCTTCATAATCGGTACGCCAGGTAGGGGTGAAGTTCATCTCAGACAACGAAGTATATCCCTGAAATTCTTCAAAAATCGCAGAGCCTGGTACTGGTGTAATAATAAACAATGCGATCTCATCAACGCCTTTTTTGGTCAAGTCGTGCACCAAATCCCAGGTCATTTGCAAGTCTTCTACTGTTTCACCTGGGAAACCCAACACAAAGCAGGCCTGAGATCGAATTCCAACCTGATTCATACGCTTGACAAGCCTGACAGCATGATCCAGGTCAAAGGGTTTGCGCATCAACTTGAGTACGCGCGGCGAACCCGTTTCTGGCGAAATCGAAATATACGTACATCCAGATTTCGCCATGAGATCGATAGTATCTTCAGAGCGGATCGTCTCGACCTTTGTACCCGCAACAATTTTCCAGGTGATATCCAACTCACGGTTGAGAATTTCTTCCGCTATCTCACGAATGCGGTTATCTGAAATCGTTGGGTCCAAATCCTCGATGTGGAACTCTCTCACCCCAAAGGTGTTCACACAAAATTCGATTTCATCAACAACATTGACAGCTGAACGGGCACGCCATTTCTGATCATTTGTTGAGGGGATAACACAAAACCTACAAGGGTATGGACATCCCCGAGATGTGAGCAATGGAAGATAACGATTCTCGCGCTGGGGACCATGAGCAAACCTCAGGTTCCAGTAATTTTCCAGTGGGAATAAATCCCAAGCTGGGAAAGGCAAATTATCCAAATCTTGGATGACATTTTCAGGCGGATTGAAGAAGGCTGGGCTGCCCAGACCATCGAGTTGATTCAGCGATTTATGACCCTCTTCTTCCCAAAGAGCTTTCACTAAATCAACCGCCCGATGTTCCCCTTCTCCAGTCAAAACATAATCTGCACCAAGACCAAAGAACTCACCCATCACATTCCTTAATGCGTAGGCTGTAACCGCCTGGGTATTTTCCAAAATCACGACCGGGAGTTCGGAATGATTTTCTTTTACAGTTTGCAGGATATTGGCGGTGGCAATATGATTGGTCAAGTTCAATGCGAAAATCAAAACTAACCCTGTATCTTCTGGGAACTGTTCCAATACTTCATTATCACGCAGCCCCATCAGTGTAAATTTCCCCTCCCGTCGGGCCTGACGAGGGTATTCAGCAAAAGCATCAATCACGTTGACATCAAACCCTGCCGCGCGCAGCGATGCGGCCACATAAGCCAAACCTACCGGCATGTATATGATGCCGGTAGTAAAGGGGTCATTACGCTGCACGACCAAATTAGGGTTAATAAGAACGATTGATTTCATTATTTTTATATTTCTGGGTAGAAGTCCATCCGCGATAGACGGCTTTAGGAATCGCCCATCACGGATGGGCTAGCTACCCTTATTCTATTACGGTAAGGCCAGCGAGCAAGATAACTGCCCTTCAGGCAAATGCGCCAAAGTATACTCGCCATCATCTAGAATGACAACGACTCTGGCACTGACATGGTCATCAGCGCGGCAGCCGATCACGATCACATCAGATGCATGAGGAAAATATGTTGGAGATTCTCCTAATGGGAAAACCACATTGTGCTGCTGGGGTCCAACAACCACGAAACCTAAACGAGGGTATTCTCTAGGGGAAAATGCCGGCCATTCACCACCCGGTTCACCATCGCCCCTCTTGTAAAAACGCGGGTATAAAGCACGCCCATCAAAAACAATGGAACGCTCATCAGTTAATAAATTCTCTATTGATGACAGATAATCCCCCTCATCATCAATTCGCTCGACTTCATCTAGGGCAGTAATTATAGAAAGGTCAGAATGCCGTTGAGGAACAAATTTCTCAAAAAGAATGGGAGAAAAACCCAACCCCACAAGAATAATTCCTATAACGATTCCTTGTAGATACGGGAAATTTCTATTGCGCTGATCCAGCGAGATTTTATTCCAGGTATTTTCTGTTTTGGACAAGCTCACTATCGATGGGGTTTTCCGCGTAAAATAGAACAACACCCATAATAAGATTTGTGCTAACCCAATCGCGAAGTAGAGGAATAAGGCCCAGTCGGCTGGGAGGATCAATCGCCAGCCAGAATATCTCCCTACCGAGGTGCTCAACACATAAGCCAGGCTAACACCCAGAGGAATCAAGCCAACAATATCGCGCCTTTTGATGGCAATCCCCAATCCAACAGCCAGCACTACCAGGTTTAGGAAGATGGAAAAAATCATTTCACCGGTCACTTTGCCTGTCCACTGAACCCAAAAAGGCATTGCATCCACATAAGCCGCGGACGAACAACAATCATCCCATAATTTATCAGCTTGCTGTACCCAATGAGGGAATAAATCTGATGCAGCGTTTTGCACAACCCAGGGTGACATGGGCAGCGTGATCATCATCTCTATGATATTGTGCGAGACATGGGAATTGATAAAGCCTGCAACCACACCAGGGTTATTGGCGATGAAATCTGAGAGATACTCATCAATGCGGTGAGCAAATTCCCCGTCCGATTCGCCTAGCTGGCGCTTTATCCGGCCATACCCCGGAGTGTGTGTATATTGTTGGGTTAAAAACGCATTTTGAAGGGGATCATTGAGAACAAACTCACCGGTCAACTGATAGCTGCGCCACAACCAGGGGACAAGAACCAATGCCAGCCCTATACCCATAAGTGCTAGGCTTTTAACTCCTATCTCAATTTTGCGAAAAAATAGAATAGCGAGTAGTAAAACGACCGCTGGCAAAAAGATCACAATCTGAGGGCGGATCAATAGCAACACACCCAGAATCCCACCGATCGCTAGTGGGTATACCCGCCGAGATTGAGGTTTGCTCAACCAGGAAACGACCACCCAGGTCAGCAACACAACACCCAGGGTGGCCGGGAGATCGGACATCAGCAACTTGGCATGAGAAACACCGATCTGCCCCGATAAAGCCATGGCATTTTTTTCTCTTAGCATGATTAAAACCGCAGCTATGACCCCAGAAAGTCGCAAATGCATAGATTTAGTGAGCCAATATATCACCACAGGGATTAACGCAATCACCATCACCTGAAAAATTGCTACATCCTCATAGCCCTGGCCTGCCAGCGCGTGCAGTAAAGCCAGAAAGATCACATACATGGGTTTTCGTGCTATACCGGGAAATCCTTCCCCTATTAATAATCGCTGTGCCAAAACATCATGCGTAGCAGCATCCGAATAGGGATAAAGCTCGAAATTGGGTGCCTGGGGAGACAAGGCAAAATAATCTGGGTTTATGGGTTGTTGTATCCAGAGATATGTTGCCGAGCCCCAAATCATGATACTAAGAACAATATCTAGGATTAAATACTGAGGATTTTTACTCTTATCGAAAAAGTATTCCAACACCAATAAAAGAATGCCTATCAAACAAGCCAACCATACTTGCACTGCTATAACAGGTACACCAGGGGGATCCCAGCCAATTTGGTCGGGCATCAGACCAAATCGCGTGAGAGCAATCAAAGCCCAAAATAACAGAAGCAACCCTAAAAGGAGTCCAATCAACCGCAGCAATTTTCCAGAAACCATCTTCCCCAGATCAATCCACCCAAAACGGATTAATGGAATGAGCACAATATTCTGCAAACTAAAACAACAGATCAATACCAACACCGGAATCAATCGTCCCAAATATCCTCGGACAAAGGGATCAATTGCCGTTCCAGCAAGATGCCAAAGTTGGCTGCTGAAAATGAACCCCAACAGAGCCACTACAATCAGAATTCCATAGAGGATGTTATTCTGAATAATCCCATTAATTCGACCCACAATTATCGACTGCCGCTTGTCGTCAATCCACAATCTCCCAAACACTAATGCATTTGCCGCAACCCAAATGAGGTTCCCTACAGCAAGGAGCAGGCGCGTTTTCGAGAGCCCAAAAAGAAAACTGACTTCGCTGGGTTCTTGAATTAAGATGATAATTGCCGCGATACCTTCCAACACCGCGGCGAGGAAATAGATTTGGATTGCTCTAATCTTCAATGAACGGTAACTCGCCGTTGTTTAGTGTTTTTAGAAAATTCTTGTTGGAATAATTCTTCATAACGCTCACACATGCGATCAATGGTATATTCGTTCTCCACCAGCATTTTATTGTGATCTCCAAATCGTTTACGAGCTTTGGAGTCACCCAATATTTTTATAAGCGCTTCAGAGATAGCACCTGCATCTTTCGATGGGATAATGAAGCCGTTTACATTATTAGCAATTATCGATTTCACCCCCTCCACTTGAGTCGCCACAATTGGAAGTCCTGTACTCATTGCTTCTAATAAAGCAAGGGGTAATCCTTCCCACAAAGAAGACAGAATAAATACATCTGCGGAATATAAAAGATCCGGAATATCAGCTCGTGTCCCCAGAATGTAGGTAGAATTACCGATTCCCAAATTTGCAACTTTCTCTTCCAATGCTGAGCGAAGATGTCCATCGCCGGCAATGAGGAATTTTGCCTTAGGGCAATGTTCCAAGATATTTGGAATTGCATCAAGCAAGTATGTATGCCCTTTTTGGATTGTCAATCGCCCGACGGTTAATACAAGTAGATCATCTGCGTTTAAATTTAAATTTCTACTTACTCGGCTGCGCACATCCTCTTTAGAATCACGAATGCGCACCGGCGTAATGCCATTCAAAATCACAACTACTTTTTCGGCATTGATCTTCTCTTCTGAAATCGCGATTCGGCGCACCTGGTCAGATACCACCACTAAGCGATGGGCGAAGCCTCGATTCACCATCCATCCATGGAGTCTGCCAGACCAGGATTTTGCCCCTTCTATATACCCATGGTGAGAAGCAATCCGCACAGGCGTTCCGGCCAAACGAGCTGCTAAGAGGCCCAGAATATTGCTATCAGGCGTAAATGTTTCAATGACATCAATCTTATTGGTGCGCAACAAAATCACTAATCGAAATAAACCAACGACCAATAACAAAAGGTTGGTGACTCTAGATTTATGGGGATGCCAGGCACCTAAATCAATTACCGGGAAAGCATATTTAGAATCCCACTCTGCACACATATTATCTTTGTCGTAAAAAAATGCCGCAGTAACTGAATAACCCTTTTCACGAAACCACTGAGCCTGAGATAACAGCACATTCTGTGCTCCCCCGACTGTAATTTGTGTCCCTAACAAGAGAATTGACAAATCCATAAATCACTCATTGTACCTATATTTGCGCCATAGTTTGAGCAGCAATCCACGAATTTCACTTCCCAGGTACGATGCTAACCATCCTACATATGCACTCCATTGAAATGGCCAATTCTGGATGGCTTTGAAACTGAATTCACGGACATATGGCATTTGCTCCGTGATCCCTTCGGCCAGAATATTGTGTCCCGCATTACTATACATCTTTGCAAATACACGGCGGCGGAAACGATTATCCAGTTTGTGATCGTCGTCAAAAGCCCTTTGCAGATACCGTTCAAAGGATGCAACTGCAGCAACTTTATTCGCAGAAACACTTCCTGAATGAGAGCGCATTTTCGTCAACGCTTCTGGAATTGCTCCAATTGGGTATTGTTTCGTAATCCGACGCCACATATCGAGATCGGGGCCCCAACGCATACCCACAAGAAAACCACCCACCTCGCTAAAAATTTCAGCACACACCATAACGGTCGAAGGTGGTATGAGAACTGACCAATCCAATAAATAATCAGGGTACACCCAGCCTGTCAAATGCGATGTATCACGAAACCCAATTTCTTCTCCACTGTCATTAAACCGCACAAAACTTGAGTGTACGAACCCTATCTCTGGATTGTTTTCTAAGAATTCTACTTGTTTCTCAAGTTTCTTTGGCAGTATTAGATCATCAGAATCAAGGAAAGCAATATATCTCCCATGAGCCAAACGAATGCCATGGTTGCGCGCTGCTGATTCTCCTTGATTAGCCTGAAATAGATATCGAATTGACCCAGAACTAATCAGAGGCTTCAATATGTCTTCTGTATCATCTGTTGATCCGTCGTTTATGACAATGATCTCATAATCAGAATAGGTTTGTGCAAAAACACTCTCTAAAGTCTCGAGAATAAAGTTCGAGCGATTGTAGGTAGGTATTATGACGCTTACAGTTGGCATAAATTCCTCAACTTAATAACTCCTTCCATCGCCTTACACGCAAGTCAATAGCTTCTGTTGACACAAGGTCATCTTCATGAAGTGTCCAATTTTGGCTTTTTGACTGAATTCCCAGAAAATCCAAGCCCGATTGAAATAGATTCCAACCATGCTTCCTGAGAGATCTTTTGACATTCTTGAAACTAAAACTATTTATTTGACTAACAATTTCTAATGCTCTAGGCGTAAATAATTCCCCATCAAGCACAGAAACCAGCATATTTACTAAACCGGAAATAGCATCACCACGACTTATCATTGAATTTATTACCCAGCTTTCCAAACCCTTCCAATTCTCTGTGAACCTTTGCTGAGTAACAATTGCATTGAAAGATTCTGAAGATGTAATTTTTTCGACCATCTCGTACCAATCGGCTTCGAGGAATTCTGGAAAAGGAATTGGGGCTTGCATATAAATCGGCTTTTGAGCAACCGCGGCTTCGAGCAGCGTTGTGCTGAAATTCGAGATTACCATATCACTGGCGAGAATCCACTCTCGAACAGTGCCATATTTAATAAAGTGCACTTTCTCGAGCGTGTTATCTGCCATCTCAATAACCGTTTCCATAAAACGCTCAGTCGGAATTGCAGGGCGCGGCCTGATGATCAATTCAATCGAATCAATATCTGAAGCGCTAAGCCACCACTGCGTCGATTTATAAAGCGACTGGCGTGAGAAATCACGATATTGGTATGCCTGTTCAGGATCAAATCCCCTTCGGATACGAGCACGCACCATATGGTCATGGAAAAATGCCCACCCGTAGTTTTCGGGAATGAAGACCCAGCGTTTATCGGGATCCAGCCCAAATTTATTTGCTAGTTCTAGACGTTGGTCTTCATAATACTTCTTGTACGGATATTGATACAAAGAATAGGATGGATTGCCATTGACTACAACATGCTGTTTTGGCACATTGTTAGTATGCAGGTATTTTGCGAAAAAATCACCCCAGGCGTGATGCACGACATACTCGCGTGCAAAATCATCCTTGGGAGAATTTAGATTTTTTTGGGCTTTTCCTAAAACTTGTTCATATGCAAGATTTATATATTTTGCTTTAGGCCAGCGTTTCACAATATTATCCAGGCCAGCTTCATGTAGAGCGACACAATAGGGCAAAGCGACAACATTGGGTTGGTATATGTCAAGCACATCTTCCAGCCCATGAGCTATCGAAGCAATCTTCAAAGAAACATCTGTGTTTATTTCCAAGAGTGCTTTGACTGCACAAGCAATGTCTAACTCGCGAGCAACATGCTCAACAAAATATATGATGTCAACTTTTTTCATAAATTACTTTTCATCATACGCTTCAGCCAAAACTCAGCCATTGCCATATCATCAGCATCGTCAATATCTATCGATTCGATACGACCCATCTCCAAGGGGAGCACAACATCACCATAGAGCCTGCCGCTTTCGATGGTTTCTCGTCGCACAGCCAATACAGCCGGACCGTTGCGGGCAAAAACTCGGGGCTTTTCCTGACGCCTGAGGATCATCGGGCCGGCCTCAAAAGGTGCCAGATAACCCTGCTCATCGAGGTGCATCACCGAAACCGGGTTGAAGTTATGGGGCACAGCCATTACAGAGACAACTGTGTCTGCACCAGACTCTAAAAGTAAATCTACAGCAGTATCAATATGATCCGCTCTACGCAGTGGCGAAGTGGGCTGCAACAAAACGACGATATCAACGAGGAATTTTTGCTGCTTCTGCAACCAAGCAAGCGAATGCTGGATCACTGGAAGAATTGGCGTATCATCTTTAGCTAAATCAGCAGGTCGCATGAAGGGAGTATCCACCCCCCACGCTCGCCCGACATCCGCTATCTCTGGATCATCTGTATTGAGAACTACGCGCGATAACCGCAAAGAAGACAAAGCAGCCTCACAGGTATATGCCAACAAAGGTTTCCCAGCAAGGTGTGCGATATTCTTCTTGTTTATCGCTTTAGAACCCCCGCGCGCGGGTATCAGGCCAAGTACATTCACAGCTAGTATGACATCCGTTTGTGAATATTGAAATCGGCAACAGCCAAGATATCTGCAATGCGTTTTCCAGCATGGCCATCCCCATAAATTGATTCGGATGGATAAGAACCGTGCTGAACTTGTTCTCTTACAGCATTAACGATTTGACCGCGATCATAATCTACATCAAAGACATTGGCTCCTCGTTCACGATCAATTTGGCGAGTACCGATATTCACTGCAGGCATTCCCAAAAATGGGCCTTCACGTATCGAGGCACTAGAGTTGCCAATTTTGCAGGCACAACGCTTCATCAATCTCACATATGTTTCGACAGAGAAATTTTTGTAGAAACGGATGTAATCGTGATCATAATGCTCGCGGAATTTTCGCATCCCTCGAGCAATATCTTCAGACCCTGCATCCACGTTTGGCCATAGCATAATTGTCGGCATCTGCAATTCGTGTAAAGCCATTAACGTTTCAGTGATTTGGTGTTCGCCATCACCATACTCGGTTGTCACTGGATGCTGTGAAACCAATAAAAAGGGGTCTTCGAGATTTATTTGACCGCCAACACCTTCATACTCCAGCCAGGCACGTTCAGGTAAACGATGGTTCTCATCAGCAATCTCAGCGACCAAATCGATTCGTGGACAACCCACCACATGAACTACCGAAGGGTCTTCCCCCATGCGAATGATGCGTTCGGCTGCACCCTGATTGGCAGGAAAATGGATGTGAGATAGTTTTGTGACAGCGTGACGAATATTCTCATCGATCGTCCCTGAAATTTCACCACCCATTGTGTGGGCTAGAGGTATATTCATATATGCTGCGGCTATAGCCGTAGCCATAGTTTCGAAGCGATCACCTACAGTTACAACAACATCGGGCTGGAGGTTATCGAACACAGTCGGCAGTTCTAATAAACCCAATCCTGTAGATTTTGCCATCGTTGTAGGTGTCTCACCCTCGATGATCATAAGAACTCTGGCATCTGGGGTAAAGCCATCTGCTTCAACCGTCTCAACTACCGCGCCAAAACGATCCAATAGAGCGGAAGCACCGGCAACAACCTGCAACTGCAATTCAGGGTGATCCTGCACTGCATGCATTACACTTTTGATACTGCTGTAATTTGCTCGCGAACCAACAACTACACAAACTTTTCTCATATTTGCAATCTATTCTTCAATAAAATCATCTTCTGCAAAAATTGCTCCCGCGCAAATATCCTTAGACACTTTTTTTCCCAAAAATTCGCCTAATCGCGCTGCAGAAATCCCCGTGCCCGGTTTCTTGATTCCAATCAATTCGCGGGTGAGTAGTGTTCCTGCTGGAATATCAACTTTTGCTACCAGACTTTTTTCAAAAATTCGTTTCATCCCAGTGTATGGATCAACATGATCCTTTTCCACAGGGTTAGTCAACATGGCTTCAATGGCACGCACACCATTTACAAGGTCAGTCATCTCTCTTGGTTCAAGTGAATGAGGCGCGTCGCTTCCATACATCCTGCGGCTAAAAGTAAAATGCTTCTCGATCACTGATGCTCCCAACGTCACAGCCGCAAAAACCGCGTAATTTGTCAGTGTATGATCTGAGAGACCTATAGGAACCTGATAGCGCTCTGCCATTTCAAGCATGACATTGAGTCCAACTTGCTCATAGGGGCAGGGATATTCACTGGTACACTGGAGCACAGTCAGTTTTTCATTATGTTTTTTGATGACTTCCACCGCGCTGTCTAACTCATCCCAAGCGCTCATGCCCGAAGAGAGGATAACTGGTGTCCCAAGTCGAGCAATCTTTTCCAGCATTGGCAAGTTGGTCACTTCGCCCGAGGGGATCTTAAATTGGAGCATACCCACTAATTCCAACAAGTCAACTGCCTCTTCGGAAAACGGCGATGAAAGAAAAATTACATCATTAAGATCACAATGACTTTTCAATTTCTGCCATTGTTCTAAGGAAAAGCCAGTTCGCTGAAAGTATTCGAATCTTGGTTCCCCTTTGAAGTACGGGGGCATGGGTGCATCAGGCAAGGTCTCGGCCTCGGGGATATGCGTTTGGAATTTAACCGCGTCGACCCCGCAGCCTGCCGCAGCTTCGATTAACTTCTTGGCATTACCGAAACTACCATCATGGACTGAACCGACTTCGGCAATGATAAATGTTGATTTTTTCTCGGATGAGATATTTTTTGTCATAAATTCCTAAGACAGCAATGGTTCGATGCCTCGCACAAGTCGAGTCGCCGCTTCTTCATCAGAAATTGCTTCAATCCGCAAATGGGGTTCAACTGAGGCATAGATTGCTGTCTGCTCAAGAGCATAAGCAAATAGTCGCAGTTTTTTATGATCAACTTCATAACCATCACGAATTGTATTAATTGCGTCTATGCAACTCTCTAAAGTATCAATCTTAAATGTGCCCTCACACCCTCGATACCAGGGATATCCGAACAAAAGCACGGGTTTACCTCGATGCAATGATTCCCAACCCACGGTTCCAGTTACAGCAGCTACTGCCTTGGAACCATCAATTAAATCATAGGAGTTTATCGGCATGGGTACCAGAGTTACATTAGGTATGCTTGAAATATCATCATAAAGATCTCGGGAACGACCACTCTGCGCCCGATGAAATTTCGATGGAGAAAATCCAAAAGGATGATCCTTTACATAAATTTGCCATCCATCAGGGACAACTTTGGAAAGCAAATCCACCATCAACAACTGCTCAACATAGAAAGAGCCCATGGGCGATGTCGTGCGCTCAGGCTGAAAACTCAAAGCTACATAGATGTAAGGCTTCTCAAAATCCACTTCCCCAGCCAATCGGTGATAATACCGAATCAGATTGCGCATCTTAAGATGAGATCCCAATCTAAACATTCGATACTCAATCCAATTCATCTTGGAATCTTCGAGCTTCTTATGTTTTTGCTTTAAGTAATTCTTGGGAGGGCGGAATCGAGAAAGCCAAATCTTCTTTTGTTTTTCGTAATAATCCTTATAGCGCTGTACATCAAGTAACTTTTGAATGATGCTTTCTGAGGACGAACGCACACCTTCATAGGGTTTTTCCTTATAGACCCTGCGAACATAATCGGGCGCATCGCGGTAAGAACCTTGCAAGGCATGCAAGAATTCTTCCATTCCATCTGATAACTGGACATCTTCTAAACTATAATCTTTTAATAGTTGCTCATACAATCTTGCAGTTCTAGTCGGAGCCAAATAATCATCCATGGCAATGGTCATGCCCCGGACAGGAATACTCTCGAACATGAGCGTCTTTATCCCACGTTGTTTACAGTATTTGTAGATCACAAAATCATAGATCATGTGTGGGATGACAGAAAAGAAAACAACTTCAGGTTGAAGATCGTCTAAAACTACCCGCCAATATTTCAATTGTTTATAAAGCAGCCTTACGCGTTCGTTATAATCAAAAGACCCCAATGCGCTGATGCGGTCCATCATCCTTAGCAATATCAATTGACTAGTGGAATTATCCTTTAGGATCTCTTCGTCCAGTGGTTTTAGCTTACGATTTACGTACTCGGATGCGGGAATCCCCTTGATAGCATCAAAGACCGAGTGGAAAATTGTTCCTGGATAATCTCGTTCTACATTTGTTTGCACCTGGGGATCGGCAACCCAATAGACTGGCTGCCAGTCATGATTTTCAGAAAATCGCTGCGCCATATGCAACCAAAAAGTTTCACCAAAACCCGTATAGATCGCTCTTACCATCTCACCCTCAGTCTAAACTCCATGAGTGATCGCACAATAGATCACCATCATTAGGATGGGTTGGAACTTTGCCGCTTCCATAATAATCCCCACCAATTACATCCAATGTCTCCGCTCGGATCACTCTATCCGCTTTGACTCCATCAATATCCGCTCCAAGATCAACATAATATCGTCCAGGCCGTAGAGAGAATTTTGGCACAGAACAAACAATTCTGCCTTCTGGGGGAAGATCCTCGAAATCCTGCCCCGTAAGATCAGTCCCGAACCTGAGCAACCCCTTCGTAAATGCATCGCGCAACCAGATATAGATTCTGCCATGCTGGATCTTCTCTGAATAGCGTTGGTAATGGAGCACAAAATCAATCGATTCGCCAGCGATGGCTGCATCTACCTCATCTCCATTTGCTCCCAATAGCTGGAAATCTGTGAAACGCAGCTTTCCATCTCCCTGCCGGTCTGTTCGGCTTGCAATGTCTGTATGCCATTCCCCTTTTTCGCTGGCAGTGACTAAATACTCTTGGACAACGCCATCAACATCACCGTCGGCCAGAACTCTGCCATCATCAAGGAGCACTGCGCGGGTACAAAGGTTTTTTATCGCACCCATATTGTGGCTGACAAAAATAATTGTGCGGCCGCTCTCTGCAACTTCGGACATCTTTCCCAAAGATTTCTTCTGAAAAGCTGCATCACCAACCGCGAGCACTTCATCTACCAGCAGAATTTCTGGCTCGAGATGTGCAGCGACAGCAAACGCCAACCTAACGGCCATTCCGCTTGAATAGCGTTTGATGGGTGTCTCAATATACTGGCTCACGCCTGAGAATTCGACAATTTGGTCAAATTTTCGATTGATCTCTGACCTTCTCATTCCCAAAATTGCCCCGCTCAAGTAAATATTTTCTCGGCCAGTCAGCTCTGTGTGGAAACCAGTACCCACCTCTAACAAAGCACCCACCCGACCGTTCAAATCAGCATAGCCTGAGGTAGGCTCAGTGATACGAGAGAGGATTTTTAATAACGTACTCTTGCCAGCCCCATTGCGTCCAATCAAACCAATGACTTCGCCTTCATTTACATCAAAGGAAACATCATCTAACGCCCATACTTCCTGTTTCTTTGAAGGTGCGGCAAAGCGCAATGGACTCTTAACAACACGCACAAGATCTTCCTGCAGGGTTCTCGAAGCCACTCCTCCCGTAGTCGGGTCGATTCGGTACACCTTACTTATGTTTTGAAGGCTGATTGCTTGATTTCTCATCAAATCACATCCGCAAATCCCCGCTCAATGCGGCGGAAAACCAGAGCGCCGAATACAAAGACAACGATTCCCACCCCCAACGATATCCCGAAGGAAATCCAGGAAAATTCACCTTGCCCTAATAAGGCCCAACGGAAGCCCTCGATGATCCCCACCATTGGGTTCAATGAATAAATTGCCATCCATTGGTCTGGTATGATGCTGCTGGCATAGGCTACAGGGGAAGCATACATCCAGGCCTGTACCAAAAATGGCAGCGCGTAAATGAAATCTCGGTAATGCACACTGAATGCCGAAATCCAGAAACTCACCCCAATGGCGATCAGAAGATTTGCTAAAACTAACCCTGGGATAGCCAGTAGATTCCAGGTTAGGGGCACCTTATAAATGATAAACAATATACTGATCGATGCCAAACCCACCAAAAAATCGACGACGACAGAAAAGGAACTTGCGATAGGCAAGATTAATCGAGGAAAATAAACCTTGGCGATCAATTCCCGCCCGCCTACCAGGCTACTACCGGCGCGTTGGAGGGATTGAGCAAACAAAGTCCAAGGTAAAGTACCAGCAAAGGCAAACAACAAATATGGGGAATCATCTGAAGGCAGATCTGCCAGCACACCAAATATTAGAGCAAAAATACCGGATGTGAGAATAGGCTGAATAATGACCCAAGAGACACCCAGCGCGGTTTGCTTATAGCGCAATTTCACATCCCGCATTGCCAGAATCCAGAATAGATCCCGATACTTCCAAAGCTCTACAATATTAAGCGCAGACCAACCACTTGATCGCTGGATCCGTGTTCTGAATGTTTTGATTTTATTTTTTGTCGCGACTAGGTCTCGTGTCATGTTACTTTAAAATATTTCGGCAAAATTGCGAAATAAAAGTGGGTACGTGACCCACTTGGTTTTTCCATCTAAGTTTGGCAAAAGAATCTTGCCACCATCATACAGGTTTGTCAAGAAAGGCAGCTCCCGCCCATACTTTGGGCTAAATCCCTAATTTACTGAAGCCCAAAGCCCCAAAACAAGCAATGCATAAATCCGTTTGCCATGATTGGCGCGTCCAGAGGCGTGTTCATCCAACAGCTGCTGGCGGGAAGAGGATTTAAGCCATTGATCCAAACGACTCTGGGGATCAAGAATAACATCGCTTGCCCACTCAGCAAGCGGTCCTCGGAACCAGTCCCCTAAGGGGATTCCAAACCCCTGCTTGCCTCTGGTTTGGACGCGTGGTGGCAAATCCTTGGCAAAGGCCTTTCGCAGAATATATTTCCCTGTACGGCCGCGAACTTTCATGTTTTCTGGCAGACGGGCTGCCCAGCTTGCCAGTTCATGATCCAAGAACGGTGAACGGCCTTCCAATGAGTGCGCCATGGTCATGCGATCTGCTTTGACCAGCAAATCTCCCGGCAAATAGGAATGAATATCTGCAAAAAGGGTGCGATCGATGAAAGAGTCTGCGAAAGCACCTTCAAACTTGTTGACGAGAAAAGTTTCCGCGGGGCGATTCCCAAATTGAGCACGGAATTCATCACGCCAGAGATTGGCCTTCAAAGCTGGAGAAAAATAGGAACCCCAACGCAGGATGCTGGCCCGCGCGTCAATGGCTGCGAGCTGCTCAAGGCGTTTGAGCCCATCAATCAAGTTGCTCCCCACCGGGCTATCTTTTCGGTTCGGTAGCAGGCTTGTAAGAGCAGGAATCAGCTTTTCGGTTAGGATCACCGGCAACTTAGTATATCGATTAGCCCATGGGTCCAGCCAGTAGCGATGATATCCTGCAAAGGCTTCATCCCCTCCATCTCCATTCAAAGCCACAGTGACATGCTGTCGGGTCAAGCGCGCTAGATGAAACAACGGCAATGCCGAAGGATCAGCCAGCGGCTCACCAAAATGGGTGATCAACTTTAAGATTGTTGCGGGGATATCCCCAAAGGTTAGTGTGAATTCTTGATGGTCGGTGGCATAACGCTGCGCCACAGCCTGGGCATAGGGCAGCTCCGAAAACGAGGCTTCCTCGAAACCAACTGAAAAGGTCTTCACCGGCAGTGAGCTGGCCTGCGCCATCAGTGCCACAACGACACTAGAGTCAATACCACCACTGAGATGCGCTCCCAAGGGCACATCGCTGATCATGCGCATCACAACGGCATCCCGCATTCGGGCGCGCAGCTCTTCGATGAGATCTTCTTCTGATCCCGTCAGTTTTGGTTCATATTCCAATTGCCAATAACGTTCAACATTTAACAGCTTGCCCTGCGATCGGAGATCGTGTCGAATGGGTCCACGTTCAAATGTTAACTTGTGCGCAGCTGGAAGTTTGAATATCCCTTCATAAGGAGTCAGCGGTTCAGGAATATATTGCAAACTAAGATAAAGGTCAATCGCCGGGAGATGGATATTGGGCCGCGAGGGTAGGGCTTCTAACAGACTGGATAATTCAGAACTGAAATAAAGCGTATCGCCGCTCAATGTGTAGTAAAGTGGTTTTTGTCCGAAGCGATCACGAGCAATGAGCAATCGCCGCTCTTTGCTATCCCACAGTGCAAAAGCAAACTGCCCGCGCAAATGTTGAATGCAATCGTCACCAAAATCTTCGTACAGATGAACGATGCACTCGGTATCTGTCTGCGTGCGGAAATGGTGTCCTCGGGCTTCCAGATCTGCGCGTAAGGATGGAAAATTGAAAATTTCTCCATTGAAAACGATCCACACCGATTCATCTTCGTTGGCGATTGGCTGATCCCCAGTATTGAGATCAATTACTGCCAGACGCCGCATGGCCAATCCGACTCCAGGCGCAAAATAAAATCCATCGCCATCTGGGCCGCGGTGAGTAATAGCCGTATTCATCGCCTGCACCAATTCTCGATCTACCGGGCGACTATCTTGATGCGTAATTCCACATATTCCACACATAGGAGAGTTTATAAGTAACTCATGTTACGCACACGTAGCGAGGTTTTCCTGGAATAGGGGGTGGGGTCCAAAGCCCCCACCCCCTATTCCAGGGAGATTCTCGGCAAGTTGCGTAACATCAACAAGTAAATAGATTACTATTTACAGGTTACTGCTTCCTTTCTCAATCAAAGTCAGGTATTGTTTCGCAATCTGACTCCAAGAATAGTTCGCTTCAATACTTTTTCGGCTGGCAGCCCCCATTTGTTGCCTCTTATTTGAGTTTCCTAACAACTCGCTTAAGGCATCTCGCATGGCAATGGAGTCTTCAGCTGGAACTAATAACCCATTCTCACCATCGATCACCAATTCTTCATTTCCAGCGATGTGGGAAGCGATAACTGGCAAACCGCAGGCCATAGCTTCCAGAACTGCGTTAGGCATGCCTTCATGCCTTGATGGGAAAACAAACAAGTTCGCTTTTTGAAGTTGGTGTAACAAGGCATTTCCACCCAACCAGCACTCAAACTTAACCCGGTCGGAGATACCGTAAGCTTGAACCATCGACTGCAAAGTTTCGCGCTCTGGGCCATCCCCAACTACGGCTAACTTCCAGGGTTGATCTTTCAAATCCTTCAAAGCTTTAAATAAGATATCTAACCCTTTTTGGAATACCAACCTTCCCACAAAGAGAATCTGCGGGTTTTCCCAATCTCTATCCATCGGCTTAAAATGTTCTAAATCGACGCCATTTGGGATTACTAGAATGGGCACATCTTTATCAAAGGCAGCCGCTAAATCTCTCAACCCTGAACTATTGGCCACCAACCCTAATGAGCGCCTCCAAATACTGCGCAGCAAAGGCGCGATGAGTTTATGGTATAGAGCAAAATCATAAGGCCTAAATCCAGGAACATCACCGCCGCGAAGTGAAATGTAGTAAGGGATACCGGAAATTAAATTGGCACACCAAGCCGCGGCTCCGCTAGGAACGCCAAAAAACGCTATAACCACATCAGGTCGCCATTTTCGAATCAAATTCAAGGTGTAAAAACTGCTGGCAATCATGAAAACGATCTGTTCGATTGCACTAGAGCGATCCAAATGGCGTCGCATCGCCTTGATGCGCAAAACTTGCACGCCATCCAGATTTGATGCGCGCGGCAAATTCCCAAAATGGGCGGTCAGTACGGTGACTTCTTGTCCAAGCCTTACGAGTTCGCGAGCAATGTTTGCACTGGCATTCCCAGCACCTCCACCAATGGGTGGATATTCACTGTTGATGATTAGTATGCGCATTTGAATTTAATGGATGATACAAGGAAATTATGGGGAGATCTCAGCCAAAATTTGCTGATTCTCTGAAATTGCTGGACAGTTCTCTACGTTTGTCCTGGGAAACAGGATTTGAGCTTGTACTACTCTGAGAGTCAGGCGAGGTTGATAGTAGCACAACAGCGGCCTAGAAACAAATTGCGCCCAGACATTATGCTCTTCTGACCAGGCTTCATCACGATCCTTGTAACGTTCTACGACTTGGTCTGAGACGATGGCGGCAAAACGCTGAGATTGCAGATCTACATAGAAGTCACTCAAATAAGTTGGATTCCTCGCCATGATCATTTCCATGAAGAATACCTTCTCATATTCAGGGATTAACGCAAGTTCAACCCGGTCATCAAAATGTAGGAGATGACGCTGCGATATGAATAGAATATCTTCACCATCGCTGGCTGCATAATTGACATGCTGATGAACAGCATCTAGAGAAGCAGCCACGATTCTCGAATCAGGCAATTCCAGCGGTCCCCCTGAAACTGTCGCAAAATAAACTGGTATTGCTACCAGGAAAAGAGTACCAGGCCAGGATTTCTTTAAAATATCAGTTTTTTCCGACTCACCAGTATAACGGCGGAAATAGATGTACCCCACAATCACAATCAATACAACAAGGTATGCATCAACGTTATGAAGGTTACTACCCCCGCCAATTTTAACGCTAACCACTAATCCACCAGCTAACAGTACCAAGATTGCCGCCCATTGTACAATCACACGCATGATAGACCAGTTTTGACGGTCATCGAAAGATTGCGCTAAAACGATCCATAACAACGGGAATGAGACAATTAACACATTGAATAAAATTCCCAGAGGATAGGTGACGTTGGGGAACAAGCGGTACCACAATAGATCTGATGAAAAGCTAGATGTAAACAATTCAGGGTCGTGGCCCGATGTCAGCATATATAGAGTTTGCGAACCAAAAGCCACCCCCACTCCAATGATTCCCCAGATGGCAGGCTGGATCAGATACTTCCAAAGGGTTTCGTCACCTTGCTTCTTTTCCAAGATATACAATACCGCCGCCAACATGGCAGGAACAGGATACCAATTTACTCGACTGATCCCTGCCCATGCAGAAGCCAGGATCACTAAAACCAAGTTGCGCCAGAACTTCTGAGAATCAAACCACCCCAGGATAATGATCACGGGGACCAGCAAGTGATAATAAACTGGCCCTTGGAATAAAGAAAGATAAACCCAAAGCGAAATTAGTATGGTGACGTATTTGCTGTTCAGTTCTAGTCGACGAGCAAGCAAATATCCCGCCCAAACTGTGAAGATGATCCATACAAGCATTTGCCAGAGACGGTGCCCCCATAGTGGAATATCGTTCACAAAAAACGGGATCGCTTGCATCAAATATCGGGTTGGGTGCAGCACCGAGGGCGGCACCTGCATGCCATAGATTTTCTCAGCAGCGAATAAAGAGCCCAAATAATAGCGGCTGGTTTCCGACCAACTCAAGGAAAAAGGATAGTCAGTGACTTGAACTAATAAGGTCGCCATATGATAAACAAAAGCGATGATCAAGCCTATGCCGATTCCCGCTCCCCTGGATGGAATTTTTGGGAATAGAGTTTTCAGAGAAATCGCGCCTATGATTACGAAAACACCGAAAACCAAAAGCCTCGGGAAGGGGTCAATCAGAAGATCGCCCATAAAACCCAGGACAAGAATTGGGAAGCCGATTACTACCAGGGCTAATAATAGCCAGGATAACCCCCGGAAGCGAAGCAAAAACTCAGGGAACTGGATCAACTTTAGGCTTAGGCTCTTCCCCCAGTTCGTCCAAGAAGCTGCGAGTAATCCCAGGTCAAATAGGGCAATTCCGACCAGTCCAATGACAATAAGCCAGCGCTGTGCCCGGGGCGTAAAGGTCACACCGACAGCTAATACCTGCTGAGCAATCTGGTATGCAGAACCAAGAAATAAGACAATAAATATACCCAAAACCCATCGCAAATCCCTAATGGGTTTTGCTGGCTCCAGCATCGTATTAAAATCATCGTTGAGATGTGAATGATCAGTCATTTTTTCTATCATCCTTACGAAGTCCGACTATGATAGAAGGTACGAAGGCTGCACCTGGCAAGCTTGCAACCATTTGCAAGGTCCGAATCAGCAAGGCGATTGTCAAACCACTTTTCAGTGAAATTCCGCCGACGTTGGTGAAGATCAAGGTCAAGGAGATTTCTTGAACCCCATAACCATTGATAGAAATTGGCAACAAGGTTACCAGGTAAACAAAACTCCATAGGCCACCAATCAACCAGATGGGCATGGGATCATCCAGGCCATTGAGCATTAGGGCAAGGGAAAGGTACAAACAGAACATATGCAGCATTGTCATTCCCAGAGAAATCAACAAGGATGTTGGATGGTCTTTCCAAAGCGAGAACGACTTCAACAAACGGCGAAACAATTCTTTGACACGTTTTGTTATCTTCTGGATCACTAAGGGGAGAGCATATCCTGTAGAAAAAGCGTCTCTCCATCCCTGAGCGGTCACCAACCAAACCCATAAAGGTCCCGCGCCAAGCGGCACTGCCAGCGCCATGCCAAACAATCCAACCAGGCGGTCAACTACTAATGAAGCTGTGCTAATCGCGCTATCGAACTTCATCTGCACGGCCCCGGCCAGGCGTACTACATCACCACCCACAGTTGTGGGTAAAAAATTTGAAGCAAATAATCCTGCGAAGGTCAGCTGCAGAGTCTGCCACCAGGTGACATCCATATCGGTAACTGCCAACAAGGCATGCCAACGTCCTGCAACTGCCAAACGAGAAACGATCGTAAGCACGAATGCGATTATGATAAAGCCTACGGGAATTTGGCCAATGGCACCAAAAATCTCTCCCCACCCCTGCCTGCTAAACAAATATACCAACAGCGCGATCGCTAAGAGCGTCCCCCCCCAGCGCAGATATGAAGTTGTCTTGGTGTCTTCCGTAAGATCACTCTTCATCGGACGAGGTGTTGATCACCTGGCGAACCGTGTAGGTGGGTTTTTGCTGCGCCTCGTGATAGGTGCGCACCTGCAATTCAGCCAACAAACCCATCAAGATCGACTGGAAACCCATATACATGAGCATCAGGCTAACTGGAAAAAAGGGCGATTCGAAAACCGAAATCAAAGTGACAACACGTCGCACCACAAGAAATGCTAACAACAAGGTGCCCAAACCCATCATCGCCATCCCAGGACCACCAAAGAGGTAATTGGGTTTGTGCCCATAACTGATCAGAAATTTAACCGTTAGCAGATCGAGGATTACTTTTACAATACGTTCCAGGCCATATTTGGTTTTTCCGTGTTCCCGGGGGTGATGCTGCACAGGGATCTCGATGATGCGCGCACCAACGTATCCAGCATAAGCTGGTATGAAGCGGTGCATCTCACCATAGAGTCGAAAGCCGGTGATGACTTCACGTCGATAGGCTTTCAACGTGCAGCCATAGTCGCGCAGTTTGACTCCAGTAACCCATGAGATCAGCCAGTTAGCAATCCGAGAGGGCAATGTGCGCGTGATAAATGTGTCTTTGCGCCGTACCCGCCAACCACTGACCACATCATAGCCTTCTCCCATTTTCTCAATCATCATAGGAATATCGGCAGGGTCATTCTGCATATCGGCATCCATCAAGACAATAATATCACCGTGGGTGTTATCAATTCCGGCAGCGATGGCCGCTGTCTGGCCAAAATTTCGTCGCAGGGCGATCACACGGGTATGTTCTTGATCCTGATCAGCTAACTCTTCGAGCACTTGTACACTTCCATCAATGCTGCCATCATCAACATAAACGATTTCCCAAGGCATATTAATAGTGCCTAATGCTTTGTGAAGAGCCTCGTGCAGTTTATGCAGGCTCTCACTCTCATTATAGACAGGGATTACAACAGATAGTTCTTCCATATATTTTTCTCAATTTACACAGACATGGCGCATTGTAGCCTACCCATTTTGAGCGGTCAAGCTGGCCAAAAAGGGTTTCCAGGAATTACCGTGGCATTGCGCCAATATCATACAGATACTAATCACATTAGTTGTTGATCAATCGGTAACAGATGGTGTTTCTTGCTCTAAGTTTTTCTGATCTTCCTTCCGAACCAACATGTCGGAAATCCACAGCGCTCCCGGGAGCGTTTCAACCATTAATATAAAACGCGTCACAACTACCAAAGCCGAAGCTTGTTCCAAAGTAGCACCTAATTGTACATACAGGGTGGTCATTGTAACTTCACGCAAGCCAAATCCATTGATCGAAATGGGCAGCAGTGACAAAACGTAAGTGATTGCACCAACCCCTATTACTTGAGATATTGTGACTGAGATATCTAGACCACGTGCCAAGAACCAAACGGCGGAAAATACACTCAATCGAGCTGCAAGGGCTATCAATAGCCCCCACCCCAGGGCATCTTTTCGATTCCTCCAAACAAAGAATGCTTCTAGAATTTTCTTCAACCAGCGAGCAACCAATCGCACAGCTTTAGAAACCCAACCGGAGACAAACCCTGCTTTCAAAATTGCAGTTCTAATCTGATCACCTGTTGAAACAGCGCTAAAAAATCCACCAAACACCTTAAACGAAAACCAGGAAAATGGCAGCAGGGCCATCATTACGAGAACATTCAATAATCGATCGACCACTACCGAAGCGAAACTCACTGACCAACCGGTAAAACGGGCAGCACTGACAATGCGTACAGTATCCCCGCCTACAGTTGAAGGCAAGAAATTGGAGGCAAAATTCCCAGCTAATACTATCTTCAGAAACTCTCCGTAGGGAACTTCAATCTCTTGAGATTTCAGCAAAATAAACCAACGCAGCGAGTTGGAAAGCACACCTAAGAAATATAAAACGAACGCCAAAGGAAATACCCAGGCTGGGATGCGGCTCAGAGTTTCCCACATCAGTTTCCAATCTTGCTGGGTCAACAGCCAGATGAACAATCCTGAAGTGACAATTGTGCCAGCCCAGCGAACCCACCGCAGGTTAAACGAGAATCGTCGAGATTGATTTTGATTCTGCTCGCTCATCCTAAATACCCCAAACTTCGCAGACGATCTTCAATCTCTGTCAATTCCGACTCATCCAGGTCAGGAGTCGACGTTTCGCCAGCAGTGTTCGATGATCCAGAGACAAACTTGATAGCTTGCTTTTGTGCATCGGTGAAGGCCTGGACGAGAGGTTGGCCATCTAAATCTTCTGGTACGGGCAATCCGGCCAGCGCCAACATCGTCGGTAGGATATCGGCTATCGTGGCATTTGAAATTGATGAGCCTTCGGCGATACCAGGTCCAGACATGACAATAATGCCGTCTAGCCGATGGCTGCCAGAATCTTCATATTCTGATTTCCCCAAGATGCTTTCGCTATCCAGTCCCATCTTCACCGAAGATTGATATAAATAGTTCTGGATCGAGAATATCACATCGGCGGCATTCTCAAGATAAGGCCCGTTGAAAATCTCTGATTTTCTATGAATATCCGTAATCAATGGCTCGCCAGTTTCGGGATGGGGTAATTCTTCCAGGGCCTCAATCAGTTGAGTGATAATTTCTTCATATGCATCACCCGGCTCAATGATACCTTCCGGTTCACGTGCTTTCAAATTGACAAAGATCTGACCAAAAGCACCTCGGGCATAGGCTTTTGTGCGCGCCCAGTCAATATCATCAAAAGACATAAACGAATTGAGCACTTTATTACGAGCGGGTTTCGAAACCAGATTGGCCACTTTCCCCAACCCCAGCTTACTCACGATGCGATAAACCTTGCCTATCAGGTCAGTCTTCGCCAACCAGAACTTGGCCCGCGTAGAGAAATCATCACGCAAATGCAGCATTCCAATCTCATGCAGCCAGCGGTTAATATACATGATGCCATGCACCGGTCCGCCGCCGTGATCGGAAAGCACTATGAAATTGGTATCATCGCCATAGGCGGCCAATAAATCACCTAATTGCTCATCGACCCCCTGGTAAACTTGCAAGATAGCATCCTGGAACTGGGCGTCATATCCCTGGTCGAAATCCGGATACGTCGGATCGATGTAGCGCCAGAATTTGTGCTGCACGTGATCAGTCTGCATGAAGACCAGCAGATAGGCATCACAAGGGTGTTCCCGCATTAGATATTCAATCACACGTTTCTGGTAATCCAATAAATCCAATACATTTTCCAAATATGCCTGTTCGCGACCATATTTATACACTTCGGTTTCAGCATGCCAGAAGGGGCCGACATTGTCTTCCAATTCCTGGATTAGTTCTTTGGGGTAGGCGAATCCGCTCGAGGCAGCATCCGGCGCGGCCAACCCTGAAAACATGAATCCATCTATGGGGACCGCGGGGTATAGCATAGGTAAATTGAACACACCAATGCGTTTTCCGGCCTCGTTGAAATATCCCCACATCGGTTTGGCTTTGATCTGACCCGTGTGCACATACTCCACATTATAGCTGCCATCTTTGCGGGCGAACCAATCGAAAACCCCGTGCTTGGCCGGATTCTGCCCAGTGATGATCGTGCTCCAGGCCGCAGGGCTGACTGGTAGGGAAGTCGAGCGGATCGGTCCGTAACTGCCGGATTGCATCAGTTTGGCTAGATTGGGTAATTTGCCTTCAGCAACCCACGGGGATAGTAGATCCCAGGTGGCGGCATCCCAACCCAATACAATCAGTTTTGGCGCGGTCTCCTGGACTCCCTTTGGTGTTGATCCAGCTCCCATACTATTTCTCTGCCTCCGAGGCTTTGAGCGAATCAATCACATTTTGCAGCTCGTGTTCGTAGGAATCAACGATGTGTTCGACATCAAATCGGCTGGCAAGCTGACGACTCTTTTGGCGAAATTCGCTCAAACGCTCAGGCGATGAAATCAACTGTCTTAATTCATCAACGCCCATGGAATCATCATACCCATCCAGCAAATAACCATTTTGATCCTGCTCGACCAGTTCGATAAATCCCCCAATGCGGCTGGCGACGATGGCCAATCCCATGGCCAGGGCTTGCACCCCAACCACAGGTAAACCCTCGGAAAGTGAGGGCATAAATAAAATATCACTCTTGCGAAACCACTCGATGACATCATTGGGGGTTACCCAGCCAGTGAGTGTAAAACGATCTTTTAGGCCCTGATGCGCTATCTCTGCTTCGATCTCCGAGCGGAGAGGGCCATCGCCCACCATGACACAATTCCAAGGCAAATCAGCCAGTTGAGCGAGCGAACGCACAATTTGAAGCGGGTTCTTTTGGGAAACAAACCGCCCGGCAAAGATGATACGCGGTGGTTTTCCAGGGTTGATTTCTCCTGGGTTCAACATGGCCAGATCGACGCCATTGGGGATCACCTGGGCATCTACGGAATAACTTTTTTGAGCCAATTGCTGCGTGAACTCACTGACGGCACAAACTTTGGCCGCGGATTTCCAAATCGGTGGGGTGAAAGGGAATATCCATTTGAACCACCGATCGGTCTTATCAGGCACACCGCCTGGGACATCGCCCAAATGAGCAGTAATGAGATAGGGCACACCTGTCACCAAAGACAATAATCTTGCCAATGCTCCACTTGGAACTGCAAAGTGCACATGTATCACATCCGGTTTCCATTGGGTAATTATTTTCAGCCCCGGTAAGAATCCCGATATGACATACCCCAGCATATCTATGAAACCGGCCTTGAATGGAGACCGACGACCAACGGGGACTCGTAATATTTCTAGTCCATCCTGATTTTCAACCTTTGGCAGCCCCTTGATATGGGATGTCAGAATCAGAATATCATGGCCTCGCTTTGACAACCCCCTGCAAATGTCCTCGGCCACCCGCCCCCCACCTCCACCAACAGGGGGAAACTCGTAGATAACAACCAGTACCCGCATTATGCTACTGCTCTCTCACAAAAATATGAATCGCTGAATTGCTTCTACAAGGAACCAAAGCGTTAGTGGGCGACACTTCGTCAAAGGCATCACTTTCGGCAAAAGTTGTGGCAAACCCACCATACAAACGCGCCTCGATCAACAGGACATCCGCTTCGTGAATCCATTGATCGGCTAATTCCTGGCTCCACCAACCGTAGCGCAGCAGGTCATCGGGATCACCACCCAAGCGGAAGGAGTAACCATTATTGATCTGAGGCGGATAGATTTCCACATCAGGGAGATACAACAAGGGCACGGTTGAAAGACCACCCCACCAATATACTTTTGATCCAGGGGGAATCTGCTCGGCGAGATGCGCGCCCCCCGATTCGTAGGATTCGATCACATCCCAACCGCAATCTCGGTCACCAGGGGGGAATCCCAGGCCCAACGTAATTAGCGTTCCCACAAAGAGGAAGAGCGAATAAACACCTGCGCTGGGAGTAAACGAAATTTGCCAAACCCTCCCTACGATCCTGTTCCACCAATTTGATCCAAATTTCAGAAGTAGCAAACTTAGTAATAAGCCTATCAGTATAGGGGCCGCAGCTCGAACCACATCAAAGGCCGTGGTGAAAATTTCCATCTCCGTCCAACCAAATTTATTGGACAGCAAACCCCAGAACGGAACAACCCCCTCCTGGATGCGGAAACCACTAAACCTGGGCAGTTCCGTGCGCAGAATTTCCCGCGTCAGATGCTCCACAGTTTGCTGCTCCGCCCAAATTCCTTTGGCGCTGAAACCGATGCCAACAGAAAGGATAAAGATAATCAGAGGAGGCAGCCACCTGCCAAAACGATTCCTGAATTCTTCGATTGAACTAAAAAAAAGAATCAACAGCAGCATGCCCAGGAAACTGAAAAACGATAAATATGTCGAGAAACAAAATACGCAGTAATTCTTCCCCAAAGAGGCCCAAAGGTGAAAGACAAACAGAACACCAAAAACTACAGAAAGGAATACCGCAACCCGAAAACGCCATTCTGAACGCCATCCAGATTTTGATGGCCACCATATCCAGGCAAAAAGCGTGCCAACAACGGCAAAAAACTGGATGCGCATGCCTTGGAAGAAACTAAACAAGCGGACCCCAACACTGACGTCTGGGTTCCAATTGGGCAGGGCACCAATGGGTTTTGCAAATTGTTCAAAGAACGGGATCCACTGCAAGGGCAACCAGGCAACCCACAACCTCAGGATCCCCGGCCAAAACAGGGCATGCCCAACACAGAAAACGACAATTCCCAAAAGCAGGCTCCATGCCCCAATTTTTCTACCATTTTCCCAAAAGATATAAAGAATTAGTAATGGCAGCACAGGCGTCAGATTGATGCGCGTCAACATCATCAATCCAGCTAAAGCCGTGCCAAGTAGAATTTGCCAGGTAGGTCGCTGTTTCCCTAAAGCCAGCACCAAGACCCACACAAACATGCAAGCCACTAAACCTTGTGAGGCCATCACGCTGAAAGTCTTGATCAAGGGGATATTGAGCGCCACCAACCAAACTGCAACCACAGCCCACCAACGGTTTCCCAACCTGCGCGCCAGCATCCAAATTCCAAGTAGAGTTACCAGACCAATAGCAAATGCAAAATAACGACCAGTTCGCAACCCGGGGCCAAATATTATCTGGGCATAGCCAGGAATAAGAAATGAGAAAGGCATGTGGTTTGACCAGGGACCATATTCCTGAAATGGCGTATATTTCCCGGTCGCGAAGAGGTAACCCTTGAGCAAATAAGCGCCTTCGTCCAGAATCGATGATTGCGTGTGGGCATATGCCCAAGATTGGGCAGCGTAAAGTATTCCCCCCAAGATCGCCAGCGTCTCGGCAACCCATGGAGTGCCTGCAATGTGGCCAAACCGGCTTCGCCAATCCATCAAAGGATTTCCTTCCCCAAATACTGAAGATCGGCATCGACCATCATGGTGACTAATTGATCAAAACTAACCCGTGGTTCCCAACCGAGTTTTTCTTTCGCTCGCTTGGGATTACCTACCAGCAAACTGGCTTCTGCAGGACGGTAGAAGCGTTCATCTTGAATGACAAATTCCTGATAATCTAATCCTACATGACTGAATGCTGAATCACAAAATTCGCGCACTGAGTGAGTTTCGCCAGTGCAAACCACATAATCATCCGGCTGGTCCTGTTGCAACATCAACCACATGGCTTCTGCATAATCACCTGCGAATCCCCAATCGCGTCGAGCATCCAAATTCCCTAAGCGTAGTTCATTGGTTAAACCGAGTTTGATACGCGCGGCACCATGCGTGATTTTGCGAGTAACATATTCTAAGCCCCGACGCGGGCTTTCATGGTTATACAATATTCCAGAACAGGTAAACATACCATAATGATCGCGATAAGTAATCGTGATCCAGTGCCCGTACATCTTTGCAGCCCCATAGGGGTTGCGGGGATAGAATGGCGTGCTCTCGGTTTGAGGAACTTCACGCACGTGGCCAAACATTTCGCTCGAAGATGCCTGATAAAAACGAGTTTCCGGGGATACCAGGCGAATAGCCTCCAACATGCGAGTCACGCCCAACGCCGTTGAATCTCCAGTGACAACGGGCTGAGACCATGACCCCGCGGGAAACGATAATGCAGCAAAGTTATAAACCTCGTCAGGAGAATATTCTTCTAAGATAGCTACCAGAGAACCCTGATCAAGTAAATTTCCTTCTACTAAAGTAATCTCATCCTGGAAATGCTTCAAATTCTCATAGGTAACCATGCTGGAGAAACGATCGATGCCAAGAACTTTATAGTCCTTAGACAACAATAGTTCCGCCATATATGAACCATCTTGACCAGCAATTCCTGTGATGAGCGCAGTTGGCATGAAATTTCCTAGTAACAAATCAGCGTCTAATGCCAGGGGTTGAAATCAGCGGCTGATTATAATGGCAATTATAGCTTGGTCAAGGCTGGCTGCGATCAACATGCTGGGTACGACTCCAATCCCAAACCAGATACAACGCTGAACTCGAGAGACCCAACCCAAATACTTTGAAGATATCAACAACGGGCCAATCAAATGCAGCATATCTGCGTAGATACCAGGGTAAAAACCAGGCAATTACCAAAACGGCACAAACTAAAATCCTGCGTAACCATGGGTCCGGGGAATGCTTTTGGTCAACCAAAACCCAAGCTGCTAAGGCAACCTGCAAACAAACAAAGGCCACCCGATAGCGAGGATTATCCCATTGGTCGCCACCACTGCGGAATGAGGCAGCAAATACCACCAGCCATATCGCGAGGCTCATTCCAAAGATCCACCATTGACGCGGTTTACGCACAGCCCTCACGGGCGCATACACCATGAGAGGTAGTAATAACGTCCACCCTACTGCACGCCAGATAGCAATAGAACGCCAAAGCCAATTCCCATTAGCAATTAACGCCGCCGGCAAGAAAGGTTGTACAACACCATAAACTAATACCACCCATTTATACAAAGCCACTGGAATATTTTGAGATAGTTTATACATCCACCCTGAAGACTGGAAACTGAGAATTGTCTGCCAGATGCCCGTTCGCTCTACCCACAATTGAAATACCGCAACGGGATTGGTCTGATCGCCTTGTGAAATTTGGGCACCAAAAAACAACAGACCCAAGAAACCAACTATCACAAGGCCCCCAACCACTACCCACAATCGCCAATTGCGCAGCCAGCGATTTCCAATCAGAAACAAGGTTGACAGACCAAGTACGACCACCAATAAAATAGTAAATGCAGGTGAGAGCGGTACCGACAATCCTAATGCAGTCGACATCCACAACCAACCATGCCAGTTCCTTTGATGCAGCGCCAACAAAAAGCCATATACAGCCATAGCTGCGAATGTCATGGTGAACGCCTCACGCATCTGCGAACTACCCAATAACACGGCATCAGGATAGAGCAGGTATATCCACGCGGCGACTTGAGCAGCACCATCGCCCATCATACGCCTTACAAATGCCCAGATGAAGAGAACTGCCAGGGCTGAGACAGTGGCAGTCAGGATAACAATTAACAATGGATGATGTGCTTCCCCGCCGAGATATCGATATATGGCTGCGCTAAAGAACAATAAACCCCCATATTGATCTGTGGAACCGTAGTCAGAAAATGCATCACCTAAGGGTCGTTCTGAGCTTGCTAATCCCCAGGCAGCGGTATCTCTGGAATACGCATCCGCCATAACATATCCAGCAGCTTCCGCTTCACTGTTATACCCCCAAATTGGAAGAGCGACATACCAGAATATACCCATGCTCAGACGGAGAATCAAGCCGCCAAGCATAATCCAGACAAGCCAGCGAGGGAATGATTCCTTTCGTGCGGCTTGCAGTACCCCTAAGATTATGCCTGTTCCCAATGCGGAAACAGCTAAAAATGCACCCCACCCCTGAAGCGTTTCAAATCTGGATGAGATCCAGGCCATCCCGAGTGAAAGAACGATTATGCCAATACCAATTGAAAGTATGCGCCGATACATTGAAATTAGAAACCTTCCAATAATTTCTTAGCCCGAGATTTCCAAGTATATTGTTGCACATCCCTACGAGCCTGACGTGCTAGTTTATCGCGGCGATTGGCATCTGAACCCAGTTCTTGAATGGCCTTGACCCAGACATCGATATCATCTGGAGAAAGCAAAATCGCGTTCGCTTGGTTAAGGGTTTCACATAATACGGGGAGATCACTGGAGATGATCGGGCGTTCAGAAGCCATATATTCAAATAACTTCATCGGGCTGAGATAGCGCGAAATATCACCACCAGATGAAGCAGAAACTTTCCGCTGGTAGGGCATCAACAGAATATCACAAGCCGCTTGATAAAGCGGCAAGATAGCGTTTGGCACAAACCCTGTTAGAACCATATTCTTTAGGTTGGCATGCTCAACTTCAACCTTAACTCTAGCGACATCATCGGGGTTACCGCCGACAAGTATGAAATTGACCTCTGGCAATCTCATTGCTAGCGCGAAGATCAGCTCAATACCGCGGCCCGGATATAAGTGTCCTGTATAACCGACAGTAAACTTTTCTGAAAGTGAGATATCTTTACGCGCAGCTGCAGGAGATGGCATATCAAGGTATCGCTCCAGGTCAACACCATCGGGGGCGATGATCACATCAGCTTCTAATTTTATTGAATCAATCATTGGAGACAGATCAGCCCTAAGGGCGCGTGTGATCAACACCAAACGTCGCGCCCCCCTACCTTTCAAATAAGTGTTCAACAAAAATCGCAGGCGCCGCGCTTGCGGCAAATCATGCATCTCAAAAATTGTGGGCAATCCTCGGAGACTGGCGAGACTTGCTGCTTGTGGCAATCGAGTATGGATTACATCAACAGTATTTTTGCGCGCAATTTGAACTGCTTGATATCCATAATCATAACGCCGCATCCATTCACGAACTGGCAGCCATTCAACTTTGAACCGGTTCTGCAACCCATAATGGTTGGCGAGTTGATCCCAAGAAGGTAATTGCCCACTTTGGGGCTTCCCAGGAACGGTCACTATGACTTCATGTCCCAGAGCCGTCATCGCCTGAGCCATTTTCATCACCTGAATGGTGTTTGCTCTGCGGGCGGGGAGATAAGTTGGGGCAATCAGGCAGATCTTCATCCAGTTAATTCAACCTGAGATTGGGAGCGCACATCGAGGAAAACGCGTATCACGGCAGCACCGACTGTATAGAAATAATAGCCAGCCAGAAGCGCCGCAAAAGCCAGATAACCATAATTAGGAACTAATAAGAATATAGCCGCTACTTTCAATATCATTCCTGTAAAGTTGATAATCGTGGGAAATACGGCACGACCTAGAGAGAGCAGGGCTACACGGTTCCAATAGAAGATATTGACAAAGGTATAGCCAACGAGGAGAATGACTAGTGCAGAGTAGGTGGGCAAATATTCCGGGCCATAAGTGGCGGCGATCAGCCATTTACCAAAGATGATTAAAACCAGTGTTACAGGCACAGAATAGATTGCTGAGAGGCGCGAGCCTTGTCGGAGCACGTAACGGACATTATCCCAATTACGGCGAGCAATTTCTCGTGATAATTCTGGGAAAGTGGCTTTGGGCAATGGACTGACCGGGAGTTGAAGTAAATTGGTAATGGCTAAGGCTGTTTTGTAATATCCAGCTTGAACAGGACCTAAGAAAGCTGAAACCCACAACACTTCGCTATCCTTGGCTACAAGACTAACCGTACTGCTGAGATTGGTACTGAATGCAAATGTCAGAAGGCTGCGGCGTTCATCCTTCAAAATGCTTAGGGGTGTCTGCCACCATCCCTCCCCCCAAGCGCGTCGAGCTTCGACCAATGAGGCAACTGTAACTGAAAGGGAGTAGACAATCTTGCCTATCATGTATGCGACGATTACTTCGGTCAACCCCGCTTTGACAAAGAAAATGATCACGATCAATGTCAATGTGATGGCGCTTTGAGCTGCAGTGGCAATTGCAATAATGCGGAATCGATCAAATATTTGCAGTAAACCGCTGGCTGTCTCAAACATCACATTGGCTAATATGATGAATCCATAAATCTGAAACCAAAATGCCAGGCTGGCATCCTGAGCAAAAAATTGTGCACCCAGAGGAGCTAAGATCCAGATCAAGATCAATGCCAGCATCGAGCCACCAAACTCTAGGAAGCTGGCCATCTTGAAAACTGCAGAAGCCCTTTCCTGATCTCCTTCTTCCTGGTACTTCCCAACATAGCGCACAACCAGTTCGTTCATGCGGAAGGATGCAAAGCGATTGACCACACTGGTAAATTGTGTAATTGCGCCTAAGATGCCAAAATTGGCTGGACCAAGAAGCCGACCAGCCAATATACTCTGAAAAACACTCATCCCCGCCGCCAAGCCTGTAGCGCTCAATAAATAACTGGCGTTGGTAACGATGCGCCTGAGAAGCTCGTTTTCAAGAATTCGAGCATAAATTTTTTGCAGGTTGGATAGCATACGCGATATCGAGAATCTAAGAATTTCCTTTCTTAGACAATCTCCAAATCCTTTGCCCATTGGCGGTTATTGTTATACCATTCGATTGATCGTCGGATACCCTCTTCCAAACCGATTGCCGGTTCCCACCCTAATTGTTCTCCAGCCTTAGTTACATTGGCCTGATTGGCCTTCATATCCGCCTTAGGAAAGGGATGATATTCAATATTTGCTTGACGACCAACAGTTTTCTCAATTAAGTTGATTAATCCGTTCATCTCAATGACTTCATGGCCACCCAAATTGAAGATTTCAAAACCAACAGGCTTCAGCCCCTGAATCACGCCTCGAGCAATATCGTCGATATAGGTGAAACCGCGTGATTGGGTGCCATCACCATTGAGTTGTAGAGTTTCGCCTTCGGTGATCCAACGGATGAACCGAAAAACGGACATATCCGGACGTCCTGCGGGGCCATAAACCGTAAAGAAGCGCACAATACTCACATCGATGTCATACAGGTAATGATATGCATGCGCCATGGCCTCAGCCCCTTTTTTGCTGGCAGCATATGCTTGAAGAGGGCGGGCACTATCCGCATCTTCGGATGTAGGCAGGGGAGCATCAGCACCATAAATACTCGAAGTTGAGGCTAATATGAATTTTGAGATCCCCATTCGTTGGCATAATTCTAAAAGATTGAGCGTGCCAGTCACATTGGTATCCACATAAACCCAGGGATTCTCCACACTAGCGCGCACCCCAGCACGGGCGGCAAGGTTGATGACAGCATCTAAATGTTCGATGTCCAAAGTTAAACGTTCAATATCGTCCCAACTGCTGATATCAATTTTATAGAACGAAAAACCATCTCGGCTCATAAGCTGCTTCAAGCGGTGTTCTTTCATGCGCACATCGTAGGCATCATTCATATTGTCGATACCCACAACCTTATGCCCGGCATCCAACAGCATTTCTGCAACGCGGGCAGCAATGAAGCCAGCAACGCCAGTAACTAAGTAATTTGCCATAAACTCACTCGACTTTCATCTCTGACGACATACGTCAGAACGCCGACCGCAGGTCATCCTGATAATTCAGAGCAGCGGTCGGCGGTCAATTTTTTTAGTTCTGTATTTACAGGCGCACAACCTTAGGATTATTACGTCCTAAATTTCCTAGAGCATTACGCGTATCAATGATACAAGCAGCAGCATCCAGGATTGCGTTGTAATCATAGTTGCTATGGTTGGTAATGATCACCACACAATCGGCATTTCCAACTGCACCCATCAAATCAGTGACACTTTCCAACTCAAACTCTTCTTCCTTAATGCTGGCAACATATGGGTCGTGATAACTCACTTCGGAACCACTTTGCTCAAGAAGACCAATTACATCAAGAGCCGGCGATTCGCGCATATCGTCAATATCAGGTTTGTATGCCGCACCAAGAACTAAAATCTTGCTGCCTTTCAATGGCTTGCCCAATTCATTCAACGAATCTTGCACTTTACGCACAACGTAGCGAGGCATGCCAAGGTTGATCTCAGAAGCCAATTCAATAAACCGCGCCGTGTAATTGAGAGATTTAAGCTTCCAAGAAAGGTAGAGCGGGTCAATCGGGATACAGTGTCCGCCCAAACCAGGTCCTGGTGTAAATTTCATAAAACCAAAAGGTTTTGTGGCTGCGGCATCGATGACTTCCCAAACATCAATATCGAGGCGATCACACATCACAGCCAATTCGTTGACCAGGCCAATGTTAATCATACGGAAAGTATTCTCTAGCAATTTGGCCATTTCCGCCACTTCGGAAGAAGAAACAGGAACGACTGTATTGAGGGCACCCTGATACCAAGTGGATGCTACTTCCGAACAGTCTTCTGTGATGCCGCCGACGACTTTGGGGGTATTAATGGTGGTCCAATCCTCCCGCCCCGGATCAACACGCTCTGGCGAAAATGCAAGGAAATAATCCTCACCAACTTTTAGATTTTTCTGCTCACCTAATTGAGGTAGGAGAATTTCCCGCGTCGTTCCCGGGTAAGTCGTGGACTCAAGTACCACAACCATTCCGGGGTGCATATACTTAGCCAATTCGGTGGTCACCGAGAGAATAAATGATAGATCGGGATCGCCAGTCTTACGTAAAGGGGTGGGAACACATATACTGACAGCATCAGCATCAGCCAGTACAGAGAAGTCCGTGGTTGCCTTAAGTTTTCCATTCTCCACCAAAGTTGCGACCACTTCAGTGGGCACATCCTGAATATAGCTTTCACCCAACTCAAGCTTCTCAATTTTTCGTTCATCAGGATCAATTCCCACCACATTAAATCCAGCTTCTGCGAAAACAGTCGCAAAAGGTAAGCCAACATAACCTAATCCAAGAACCGCCACGGTGGAGGTTTTATTTTGGAGTTTCTCTATTAGAGCATCTTTTGTTTTCATGTGTAATCTCTCAGTTGATTAATTTTCGAACAGACATCAAATTAAACCATAAATCAGTAAAATCCCAACTCTGACTTAAATCACTCATGTTATGCACACGTAGCGAGGTTTCCCTGGGAGATTCTCATCAGGTTGGGTAACATCAATTAAATCATCAAAACATGCTGAGTTGTTTGGGACCTGATTTCTCTTCGGGTGCATTTATTTCGAGTTCGGGGGCGCTTTCTGCTGAGGCAATCAAATCTGGTAATTGAAGAAAATCACCTTCGACCGAAGATCGCAAAGATGGTTGATGCAAAGCTGCCGCAGGATGATACATCGGCACAACAAGGCGGCCTCTTATGCGCAAAGCCTTGCCATGAATTTCGCTTATCTTGGCGTTGGGGATAAACCGTTCCATCGAGAAACGTCCCAAGGTTACGATTACCTTAGGATTGATGGCTTGAATTTGTTGCTCTAAGTAAACATCACATGCAGCCAACTCTTCGGAGCGCGGATCCCGGTTACCCGGTGGTCGGCATTTCACCACATTGCCGATAAACACTTGTTCACGTCGCATATTTACAAGTTCCAATAATTCATCTAAAAAA
Organism: uncultured Anaerolineales bacterium; assembly: GCA_964419495.1. Lineage (GTDB taxonomy): Bacteria > Chloroflexota > Anaerolineae > Anaerolineales > UBA11858 > NIOZ-UU35. The sequence continues at coordinate 15,175 of CAYQQX010000007.1, read as the reverse complement.
CTGCCAGCTGCTCCAACGAATGGTTTTCCCTGCTCATTTTCATGAAATCCTGGTCCCTCACCAATGAACATGATCTCAGCAGAAGATGGCCCATCCCCAGGCACACCCTTCTTGCGAGAAAAATGTAACTCACATATTTTGCAATCTTGAACTTCCTGTGCGATTTTGGCAAGGACTTCATCGGAATTCATGAAACTCATTCTCCTTTAGCGATTTGTAATGAATGAAAGATTCACCCGGGAATTGGTTCTCCGTGATGGAGATATGTTGGTGAAAGCGTTGCGGGGTTATCAACATCACCCGTTTTCCAACGTTGCCAAGCGATTTCCGCGAGAATTGCTGGCCGGCGGACTGAGTGAGCTGGCGATGCCAAAACGACGTTTTTATATTTCCTGCCCAATCGCTGCCGAACTTCATCATTAAGCTCACCACAAATCAATGTAGGTTCTCGAATGCTTTCAGCGAAGTCATCCAATGTCAAATTCTCAAGCTTTCCAGTGAATTCCCACTTATCATTGATGTTTTGATACCAACCCGCTGCAAATCGCCTTCGTCCGGCTACCAATACACATGCCATTTGGATATTTGCAAGGGGCTGCGCGGCGGCAACAATATCGAGAGTCGGAATTCCAACAATGGGCAGATGTTCACTGAATGCCAGCCCCTTGACCAACGCCAGTCCAATTCGCAGAGCAGTAAATGAACCTGGGCCTGTTGCCACACCCAAAGCGCTCAATTCCCCAATAGTGATACCTGTCTTTTCTAGCATCGCTTCGACGGCTGGGGCGAGTTCTACGGTATGGTAGCTGTGGCTGCTCCAAGTCATTTCGGCCAACACCTGGTTGCCATCATAAAGTGCAATACCTACCATGCGTGTAGATGTATCTACAGCTAATAACATCACGAAACTCCAAAAATCTGTTTTCGAAGACTCTGCAATAAATCTTGGTTATAGGTTCCTCGAGCTGAAATCAAGAACTGTCGTTGAGTATCGTCCAGCCATTCCAGGCTTATCCAGAAGCGCTCTTTGGGTAGTGCATCTTCAATCCTGTCAGCCCACTCAATCACCAGTGGGCCTCTTTCCATCATGCCATCTAAATCCAGGTCAATAGCTTCAGCTGACCCGCTTAGTCGGTAGGCATCTAGATGATAAAGTTGCTGTTCATCAACCCGCCGATATGCATTGACAAGGACAAAAGTCGGGCTGGAAACAGGGTCTAGCGAACCCCAACCCGCTGCAATGCCTTGCATCAAGGTGGTCTTTCCGGCTCCTAAATCCCCCACCAAGCCCACCACATCGCCCTTCCCCAAATAGGCGCCTAAGCGCATACCCACACGTCGTGTCTGCTCTGTGCTCCGGCTGATAATCTCGAAGGAATGTGGCTCAAGGATGGGGGCCATATGTTGATTATAAACGTAAAACGCTTCACGACAAAACGGTCAGATTCGCTAACGACACAACCACCCGCTTCAATCCGATATCTTCAAAGAAAATATCGACAATCTCTTCGTTGTCTTCGATCTTGCTGCTCAAGATCATGCCTTCCCCCCAGGCGGGATGGTCAACGCGCATGCCTGGAGAGTATTCTTTCTCTACAACCCGGTCTGTGTATTCAGGTGACTCCCACTTTTCAGGCCGGAAAATTGACGAGCGGGATTTTCGCTGCCGACCACCTGAATAACCATCATCAATTAAGGACATGGGGATATCATCTAGATAACGCGAAGGTTCTGCTGGTTCGGTATAGCCAAAGTTATAACGATTGAGAGAGTGTAACAAATACAGCGAATCTTCGGCGCGAGTGATGCCCACATAAAGTAAGCGTCGCTCTTCTTGCATCGCTTCGGGATCATCGAAGGAGCGGATATGCGGCAGTGTGCCGTCATTTAGACCCACAATAAATACTACAGGGAATTCTAATCCTTTCGCTGCGTGCAATGTCATTAAGGTAGGCACATTTGCGCTGGCATCCAGAGTATCTTGATCAGATACCAGTGCAACATCTTCCAAGAAAGCGATCAAACTTTTTTCATTGTATTCAGCTGCCAAACGCCGGAACTCCATGACGTTCTCCCAGCGCTCTGCTCCCTCTTCGCTGCCATCTTCGCTGCCATCTTCGCTGCCATCTTCAATATAGTTTCGAAATGCAGTATCTTTGATTATTTGATCCATCAGTTCGAGAGGGGAAATATCGTCTTTGAGACCACACCAGATCGAGAGCAATTTCCCGAATGGGGAAAGGATCGTTCGGACTCTGTTTGGGAGCGATTCCCAATGCTCGGACTCAGCACCCAACCCTAAGTCCAGAAGAACTTCCCCAGGAGAAAGGTTTATACTCTGAGCATAGGTGCGCAGCGCAGCAATTGTCTTTGTCCCAATCCCACGCCGAGGCGTATTGATCACTCTAATCATGCTGATCTCATCTTTGGGATTATGCGCCAACCGCAGGTAACCGAGAATATCCTTGATCTCACGCCGTCCATAGAAACGTTGCGCGCCAACTAATTTATAGGGCAAGTTCACCGCAAGAAAAGCTTCTTCCAAAATTCGGGATTGGGCGTTAGTACGGTACATGACTGCGAAATCGCCAGGTTGTGTGCGCTTAGAAGCCACTGAGCGGACGATACGCTCTACCACAAAGGATGCCATTTCCCGATCATCATACAATTCCTGTAATCGGATCTTCTGTCCCTCTCCACGCTCCGTAAAGAGCTCTTTTTTGGTGCGGTGGGGATTGCCATCGATCACCGCCATAGCCGAGTCGAGAATATTCTGTGTAGAGCGATAATTTTGCTCCAGCAAAATGATTTGTGCACTGGGGAAATCCTCATCGAAGCGCAAAACATTGCGGAAATCTGCGCCGCGCCAGCGATAAATAGATTGATCAGGGTCCCCAACCACAAAAATATTCTGATGGAAAGACGCCAGATGTTTGAGCAGCGAATACTGCGCCATATTGGTATCTTGAAATTCATCCACCAAGATGTGCTCGTAACGGCGGGCATAGCGCTCACGGACAGCTAGTTTATCTTCCAATAGGTAAGCCGTCCATAAGAGCATATCGTCAAAATCGACAGCATTGCTGGCTAGCAGGGTCTGCTGGTAGCGCAGGTAAACTCGTTTGACGACTTCATCACGATAAGTTTGGACGGGAAAATCATCTGCAAATAGCAGTTCGTTTTTGGCCCTTGAAATGGATGCATGCACGCCATGAGGGCGGTAACGTTTATCATCCAGGTTTAGATCTTTGATGACTTGTTTGACAACGCGAATTTGGTCATCAGCATCGAAAATAACATAATTTGAATCAAAAGGAAAATGTTCTGCCTCACGTCGCAGTATACGCCCACAGGTAGAATGAAATGTTCCAAGGGTGAGGCCACGACCTCTCTGCCCAAGCATTCGATCAACACGGTCGCCCATTTCGCGAGCGGCTTTATTTGTAAATGTGACAGCTAAAACATGGTAAGGCCGCACTCCCATCTGACCAATCAAATAGGCAATGCGCTGCGTAAGGACACGGGTTTTTCCTGAGCCAGGTCCAGCTAAAACGAGAACTGGACCTGTGCCAGCCATGACAGCTTGTTGTTGTTGTGGGTTGAGATCGCGAAGCACATCCATGCGAGGAATTGTATCTCCGCGACTTTGGTTTGACAAGCAGTTTGAGCATAGGAGTGGGGAAGCAAGGGAGTTGATGGGATGTCACCTCTGCTCCCAAGCGCTGTTGATCCCTTGCACTTCTTCAAAACGTTGTCAATCGTTTGCCTCCGCGCTACAATCAGACCATGCAAACGGACAACAATTGGGGTATTTTGGGCCATGAATGGGCGGTCGATTTATTACAAGGTCATCTCGCCAACAACCGCATGCGCCACGCTTATTTATTCACCGGCCCACAAGGAGTAGGTCGGCGTACTCTGGCATTGCGGATAAGCCAGGGATTAAATTGCAAAGAACCAGTTGCCCCTGGTAAACCTTGCTTATCCTGCCACACTTGCCAGCGCATTGATCGTATGCAGCATCCTGATCTACTTGTTGTTGGAGCAGAAGAGGCTGGTGGAACTCTCAAAGTGGATCAAGTACGAGAGCTTCAACGAGGGCTTTCACTCGCTCCTTATGAAGCACCTTATAAGATCGCACTATTGTTACGATTCGAAGAAGCCAACCCCAATGCTGCCAACGCACTTTTGAAAACACTGGAAGAGCCCCCTGCTCAAGTTATCCTATTTGTCACTGCCCAAGATACTGAGACACTACTTCCCACCATTGTATCGCGTTGCGAAGTAATTCGTCTTCGTCCGATTCCTCTTGAACAGTTAACGCGTGGAATACAAGAGAAATGGGATATCCCAGAGGACGAAGCCAAATTATTGGCCCATTTAGCGAATGGACGTCCCGGGTTTGCACAATGGCTTTCTGCAAATCCGGAGTATCGAGAACAACGCAGTGCCTGGCTTGAAGAGCATCAGCATCTATTATCTGCAAAGCGTACAGAAAGATTTCACTATGCCGAGAATCTTGCCAAAGACAGAACTGAATTCATCCAGGTTCTCCAAACCTGGCTTTCCCTGTGGCGAGACGTCATGCTAAAAGCTAGTGGAGCACAAACACCAATCACAAATCTGGACTACGAGAATATTATCAATGATCTTGCAAACAGATTGAATTTGGTAACTACCATACAGATGGTTTCCAATCTAGAGAAAACAATGTCTCGCCTTCAACGTCACACCAATAATCGTTTGACAGCAGAAGTTTTATTGCTAAACCTTCCTTTTATCTCTTGATTTTTTTGAAAATGAACGTGTGATCTTTGGGGAATCAAAAGATTTCATAAATTTACTAACGATTGGTGAATTGGAGGGTTATAATTTACAAGTTCGCCGACCATTCGTAATTCACCATTGGAGGAGAAGTTATGAAAAAAATTATTTGGATTGCCTTAATCGCTTTGAGCTTGGCGTTTGCCCAGATTGCCTGCAAGACCGCTGCGGAAAGACAGGCTGAAAGCACTCAAGAAGCTGCTGCAGCGACTCAAGCAGCTCAACCCACTGAACCTGAAGCATCTGAATCTGATGAACTGGCAGTCGAGGCCGAAGTTGAAGAACTTCCCGCAGATTCCCCTGCTGGTATTTTCCAGGAAGCTATGGCTGGGATCGAAACAGATGTTTTACCCTTCATCGAGGGGATCCCTGTACCTGACGATGGCTCTGTCTCCATGGAAGATGCCACGCGCATGGATTTTGTAACGTCTTTAGAAATTGATGAATGCGCTCAGTTTTATCGCGACACCTTTGCCGAATTAGGGTTGCTAGAAATTGAAGAGTTAGGTGCCAAAACTGATTTTAGCGAGACTGTTATTTTTGGTGGCTACCCACAGGGTAAGGCAATTCGTGTGAAAATCTCCAATTTATCTCAATTTTCGAGGAACATTAAAGTTCACATCCTAGATCCAATCGATCTATAGAAAAACATTTAGCCATTGAATAGCTGAGGAGCAATTCCCTCAGCTATTTTTGTTTATTCGACTCTAGTTTTTTGTTCTAATAACCTGCTGGCACGCCAATTTTTTATCTTCAGTATGCTATACTTGGCAGGAGAAGAGAGCGCCAAATGGTTACATCAATTGCAAGCGATTATACTTCCACGCAAGCATCACTTGAACTGCTGTATCACATCAGTCGAGAGATTGCTTCAACACTCGATCTGACAGTTGTTCTTCAGCGAGTGCTAGCGCTATCAATGAGGACAATCGGGGCAGTCAGCGGCAGTATTATCGTTGTCAATGATGAGGGAAACCCTGTCGAATCAACAATAATCTATGAAGATACAATCTTAGATCACTCAACAAAACAAATTCGTTCTCTATTAGAAGGTGGGTTAGCTGGTTGGGTAGTAAACAATCGCAAACCAGCTCTCGTCCTAAACACTAACCGCGATGAACGATGGGTCAAAAGTGAAAGGCAATCTGAAGGAAGCGAAAAAGCTAAATCATCTTTGAGTGTGCCTTTTATTGCTCGAGATCAATTGGTCGGTGTGATCACCTTATCTCACCCAGTTCCCCTCTTCTTTACAGATGAACATCTAGCACTAGTTCAGGCAATTGCAGATCAGGCAGCCATTGCAGTGGTAAACGCGCGCTTGTATGAAACCAGCCAACAACAGGCACTGCTGATGGGTGCATTGGCGAAAAGTGCTTCATCGATCACATCTACATTGCGTCTCGAAGATGTGTTAAACCGAATTCTTGAGCAAATTAACCTAGCTCTGAATGTGGATGCTGTTTCTTTAGCCTTACTGGATGATAGAAAAGAATCACTGGTTTTCTATGCAACAACCGCCAACGCAGATACGATTCTAGGCAAAAGAGTCGCTGTTGGTCAGGGTATCGTTGGTTGGGTTGCACAACATAATCAGGGAATTATAGTCCCCGATGTCACCCAAGACCCCAGATTCTACAGACAGTTCGACAGATCTACCGGTTTTGAGACTCGTGCCATTGCCAGCGGTCCAATTATTTCAGAAGGCGAAGTAATTGGTGTTATTCAAGCACTAAACCCTCGAGAAGGAAGGTTTGGCCCAGATGCACTAACCATTCTCACTGGCATTGGGAGTCTGGCCGGAACTGCTATTCGTCACGCCCAACTTTTTGAAGATCTCCAAGCCGCCCACAAACGCTACCGAGACCTGTACAATAGCAGTATCGATGCCATTCTCATCACAGATATGCGCGGCCATGTTATCGAGGTAAATAACCAGACTTTTGATTTCACTGGGTTTACAAGAGAACAACTTCAACTAAAACATATCAGTGAGGTGCACGAATTAGACACGGATGAAATTGGGGAAAGCATCGAATATATCTCACCAGATAAAACCATCTCTTATGAATCCGAGTTAGTGACCTCCACTGAATTGATCATTCCAATCGAAGCTCATGTGCATACCGTTCAGATTGATGGAATGAATCACCTTCAGTGGACTTTCCGAAACATAACCGAGCGCAAAGAACTAGAGCAATTGAGAGATGACTTACTCTCTATGATCTACCACGATCTTCGCTCTCCATTAGGGAACGTTTTATCCAGCCTTGATGTGTTAGAAAGCATCCAATCCTTTGATCATGACCCGACGGTTCAATCTCTGTTCGAGATCGCGGTTCGCTCTACAAAGCGTATCGAAAGGCTGACAAACTCTCTATTAGATATCAACCGTCTCGAGGCAGGTCAGCCTGTCACGAGCACTGCCCCAACTGAGGTAGATAGCATTATCAATGCATCGGTTGACGCCATCCTTCCTATCGCTAACAACAAAGATCAAGAAGTATATATCCGCATCCAAGAAGGTATCCCTCTTACAAATGTTGACGAAAATATGATCCAGAGGGTATTGATCAATTTACTAGAGAATGCTGTTAAATACACACCACCCGAAAGTCATATAACCGTTGGAGCTGCGAAAACGGGTCAAGAATTGTGTTTTTGGGTCGAAGATACTGGGCCTGGGATCCCGGAGGAAAAACGGCCGACGATCTTTGACAAATACACACGTCTCCTTGGGAAAGGCGGTCCGAAAGGTATTGGTCTTGGATTGGCATATTGTCGATTGGCTGTAGAGGGGCATGGCGGTCGCATTTGGGTTGATGCCACTACACAGGGTGGAGCTCGCTTTGCTTTCACACTTCCCATCGCAGAGGACGATTCCGACCTTTAGCAATATTCGTAAAGGAGCATCTATGCAAGCTATTGCAAAGAATATTTATTATGACGCTTCCTACGCAGGGGTGACGGTTGGGGCAGTTACGCATCCCCAAGGAACGCTACTCATCGACTCTCCACTTCGATCCGATGAAGCCCAATCTTGGAAATCTTCACTACTCACACAGAGCTTGGGAACACACAGGCTGATGGTTATCCTGGATATCCATGAGGACCGCACACTGGGCAGTCGAGCCATTGATTTTCCTATTGTGGCGCACGAATTGACCGCTCAAGCATTTCAAGAAAGAACCACGATATTCAAAGGTCAAAATAATGAAAGAGGCGCGGAGTGGGAACACTTCCCCGAAGTCAGTGGAACTCGTTGGGAGCGCCCCAATATAACTTTCAATGAAGAATTCGCCCTAAATTGGGGTGATTCAAAAATATGTATAGAACATCATCCAGGTCCTACGCCCGGTGCAACATGGGTTCATATTCCTGAGAAAAAGATATTATTCATTGGTGATGCAGTCACTCCAAGTCAACCCCCATTTCTGGCCAGAGCGGATCTGGAAATCTGGCATGAAACGTTAAATTTACTAGCCTCTCGCCAATATTCCGACTACACCATCATCAGCGGTAGAGGTGGGCCGATAACTATCAATCAGGTTCGCGAACAACGTAAATTTTTAAAATCTATCAACGGGCGATTGAAAACCATCGCCAAGCGAAATGCCGATCCTGAAGAAACTTTAAAGATGATACCGGCGTTATTGGATAAACTTTCATACTCATCCAAGATGGAGAATTTTTTCTTCCAACGCCTGCAGTTTGGCCTCTTAGAATACTATACGCGCCACTTCGAGTAAATTATTTTTAAAGCCCTTACAAAAATATCCACATTATGACGAATTCAACTTACCTCCCTATCCTCGAATTGACGCGTGGAAGCATTGTAGAGTCAATTCACTTTGGCGCGTTTGCTATTGTCGATTCGCATAATCAGCTGCTCGCATCTCACGGCGACCCGATGGCGACTTCATTTCTCCGATCTGCAGCAAAACCTTTTCAAGCTATACCGCTTATCGAAAGTGATGGTCACCATCATTGGGGATTATCCAAAAAAGAGATCGCTGTTATTTGCGCATCCCATGGTGGAACAGACGATCATGCTGAAACAGTTCTTGGAATTCAAAATAAGATCAATGTAGATGATGGTTATCTGTTGTGCGGCTCACATCCCCCGCTTGATCCAGAAACGTCATTTGCCCTTCGATCACAAGGGATTGAACCCACACCAAAACGACATAACTGCTCGGGCAAACATACGGGCATGTTAGCGCTGGCTCAATTAAGGGATGTCCCAATGACAGACTATATAAACCCCGGGCATCCTATCCAAAAAGAGATCAAACTCACCTTCTGTGAGATGTGTGGAATCGACCCCGAGGCTGTTTCAATGGGCACCGATGGTTGTTCTGCTCCCAATTTTGCCATTCCCCTAAAGAATACAGCCCTAGGATTCGCGCGGCTTTGTGATCCACATGATCTTCCTGCTAAGAGATCTGAAGCTTGTAAAACCATCACGGATGCCATGACTTCTTACCCTGATATGGTCGCTGGCCCAGGACGCTTTGATACCCATCTCATGGAAGCCGCTGAAGGTAAAGTTGTCGCCAAAGTAGGTGCAGAAGGATACTTCTGTATAGGGATTATGCCTGGGGCAATCAGCAAAGATTCGCCTGGCATTGGAATCGCCATCAAAATTGGGGACGGTGACTTGAAAATGCGCGCCCGACCCGCTGCCATTCTAGAAATTCTTCGTCAGCTTGGGGTACTGAATCAATCCCAATTAGAAAAATTGTCATCCTTCGGTCCCAGTTACATCTTGCAGAATTGGCGTAAACTTACTGTCGGAGAACTCAGGCCTGTAATTGAGATAAACCTTCCAAACCAATAAATTATGAATAGAGCTTTAGAAGTTCATCAACGTTTACTAGATCATTATGGGGAACCAACCTGGCGAAATCCTTTACCAGCTCTGGATGAACTAGTTTCTACTATTCTCTCTCAAAACACAAACGACATAAATCGCGACAAAGCATTCGATTCACTACGAGACCGGTTTCCAACATGGGAGCAAGTACGCGATGCAAATTCTGATGACATCATCGAGGCTATACGCATCGCCGGACTCGCCAACCAAAAAGGTCCCCGTATCCAAAATATACTCAAAAAGATCACTGAGGAACGTGGTTCCTTGGATTTAGGTTTTTTGAACGACTTATCATCAGAAGAAGCATACGATTGGCTAATGAAATTTAGAGGTGTCGGCCCGAAAACCGCGTCGATTGTATTACAGTTTTCGTTAGGCAAACCTGCCTTCCCTGTTGATACGCATGTCCACCGTGTCACTGGCCGCATTGGCCTACGACCAAAAAAGATGTCTGCAGATAAAGCCCACAAGCATCTCGCCGAACAATTCCCTCCCGATAGCTATTACGCGGCACATTTAAATGTAATCCGATTAGGCCGAGAAATTTGCCAGGCGCGTCAGGCACATTGCAATAAATGTCCGCTCCAGGATTTTTGTGATTATTTTTCAACTGTCTTCTTAGAAGAATCAGATCAACAATAATGAAATCAACAAATAAATATTCTCTACAAACCTATCTACTTGCATCACTGATTGCCGGGCTCATAGCCCAATTATGGCTAATCTTCATCCCCAGTGATCCTGAAAATGGAATATTTTTTGGTTTCTCTACATTCCGCTTGATTCTCTTAGCAATAATGATTGTGATGCTTCTCGGGTTAGCCATCATCACATGGAAAGCATTCAAAGATCCCATATGGTCAGCGAAAACTGAACTGCGAATTGAATCCGTTATCCAATCAGATGGTAATTTGACAACAGGATTCATTCTTTCCTTATCAGGTTTTTTTTATGGTGCGTATTTTATTATTACTGCCAATACAACAACAGACCTTTTCATCAAGGGTTACTTCACACGATTGGCACCCTTTATGTTTTGGTTCACAATCATTTGTGGACAAACATTGGTTTTTATCTTTCACGATAGAGGTGTTCGGAAACAGTATTTTCGATCTCATGGAATTGCTGTCTTAATTTTATTTGTCATCCTCATAAGCGGATTGGCAATGCATTCATATTTGTGGGAATTGCAACCTAAAGACTGGGATCCGCATTCTATTTTCAATCAGGATGGCAAATTTGATCTCGAAAAACAGGATATAAAAGCCCTTTTCAGTGATGCGGATCGGCTACAGCAGGGGATAAACCCTTATAAACGTGTGTTAGATCTTGATTCCGATATGGCATGGAACCAGGGATTTGCCACTTATTTGCCCACGTTTTATCTTTTTGGATCAATAACACAAGATATCGGCCTGGAAGATTTCATCCATTGGCTGGGTTTCTGGCGGGTCATTTTCTTGGTCGCCAACCTGGCAATTGCATATTTACTATTTTTTATTCCCTATCATCGGTATCACAGCATAATATTTGCCATCATCGCAGCATTATTCTGGCTATTCAACCGATGGACATTACACATGACGATGATCTACCAAATAGATTTCATCGCCATATTCTTCATGCTGCTCTCATTGGTAATATGGCCCAGGTATAAAGTTATCTCATTATTGGCATTTGGATTTTCACTCAGCGTGAAACATATTGCCATGTTCATGATTCCCCTGTATGTAATTTGGATTTGGCAATCTGTTGAAAACAAATCGATCAAGCAGTTTTTGCAGCTAAATTTCGTTTTGGCCAGTATTCCACTCGGCGTTTCGTTGCCCTTTTTAGTTTGGAATGCTAAGGGATTTGTGAAATCTATTTTCGTCTCCGCAACCCGAATTTCAGAAAGTCATTTTGGGGCACCAGCTATTGATACCTTATTGGGACTTTCCGGCATACCCGCAAAACTTCCCATGTTGATCTTGATGGCACTCATCTTCCTTGCAGCATGGTTCAAAAAAATCAGCCATTATACGGCTGCACTCTTCATTTTGCTTATCTTTGTCGATTTTAATTCAGTTCTTTTCCGGCAATATATGACCTGGGCATTTCCAATCATCCCCTTGGTCATTTGTGAGACTTTTTTGTCAACTTACGAAACAAAGAAATAGCTCAAATCTAAAAGCGAGGCATAATATGGCACATTTATTTCCCAGCGTCGAATGGCTGCAGGCACTTGAAGAAAAACTTAATACCGATGAACGATATGCTCGAATCGCCAGCAAATGGGAAGGCGATCTTATGTTCAACATCGAACCTGAAGGAGCACTCAATGCACCCATGATGCTTTATCTCGATTTATGGCACGGTGAATGCCGTGAGGCTTTCATCGTCGATGAAGGCGGAGAAAGTGAACTAAGCCCAGCATTTATACTCAGCGCACCTTATAACAACTTCACTCGCATCATCATGGGTGATCTAGACCCCATGCAAGCAATGATAACTCGCAAGCTGCGCGTCAAAGGCAGTATGGCATACATGATGAGAAATGTTCCAGTGGTACTTGACTTCGTTAGATGTGCACAGGAAGTTGATACAGCGCTATTAAAGTAAGCAAGCAATAAATGCTGTATAATCCATGTGCCAGCATTTACAGTATTTTTCAACATACAATGAAGAAAGAACAACACATAAATACTATAAACGAACTCGAGCAAGCGCTAAATCGCCTGGGGAAACAAACCCTCCCAGTCGATACGCGGGCAGTATTAAACAATGCTAGCAGTCGTCTAGGTCAACTCAAGAATACACTTGAACGGGACGCGGGGCAAGGTCGCTTAGCAGCGCTTTATCGTGTTTCCCAAAGTTTAGGGGTTTCTCTTAACCTTGATGAAGTACTCACTCAAGTGATGGATGCAGTTATTCAACTGACCAATGCAGAACGTGGGTTTCTCACGCTGGTAAACAAGGATTCGCCTGAATTGAATCTGGTTGCTGCCAGAAATATTCAGCAAGAAAATCTCCAGCGTGAAGATATGAACGTCAGCCGCACGGTAATCAGCTCTGTCATTGAAAGTGGGAGAGGCGTTGTAACGACCGATGCTCAAGATGATCCCAGATTCTCAGATCAAGAATCCGTAATCCTTCATGCACTTCGTTCTATCATGTGCGCGCCCTTACGCGCTCGAGGCAATATTATTGGCGTAATCTATGTGGATAATCGCGCTCGTTCAGGGATCTTTATACAAGATGATCTCGATCTTCTCAATACATTCGCCACTCAAGCCGCTGTAGCGATAGAAAATGCCAAACTCTATACCCAGACTGATCGGGCGTTGGGAGCTCGGGTCGCAGAGTTAGAAACCCTCAGCTTGATCGATCAGGAGCTGAATGCCCAATTAGATTTGGATCATGTATTACAGATCACACGCCAATGGGCACTCACAGGCACAAAGGCTGCTGAAAGTTGGGTGGTTCTCTGCGATGAGGAAGACTCAGTCACCAGCTTAGTTTCTACTTCTCAAGATGAAACTACTCTCGAACTTGACGATTGGGTGGTTTCCAATATATCACAGGATTCTGCTCCCAAACTTTTACCCGCTAAAGGAGACAACCCTAACTATTTCTTAGCACCCCTCACACACGCCGGTATAGTGATTGGTGCAATCATCATTTCCCATCCTGAGACAATTTCTGCTTCCGATCAACAATTCCTGGAGCGTTTAGCTGGACGTTCAGCGGCAGCTGTCGAGAATGCACGTCTCTATGCAGTAATTGAGTTTGCCAACGAAGCGAAATCCCAATTTGTTTCTATTGTAACCCATGAATTGCGCATTCCTTTGACATCCATCAAAGGCTATACAGATTTGATCCGCCAGGGAATTGTTGGAGAGATCACCGATCAACAAAAAGAATTTCTCGACGTAATAGGCAACAATGTTGGCCGCATGACCGATTTGATTTCAGATCTTTCTGATATCTCCAGAATCGAACGTGGCAAGATAAATCTCAAACCTGAAATCATCACAGTGCAAACTCAGGTTCTTGAAACACTAAGCAGCTTACGGCATAAATTCGAAGAAAAATCACAAAATTTACTTGCCGATCTCCCTAAAGACCCCTTAGAGGCCTATGCAGATCCCAGCAGAGTTGTACAAGTGCTGACCAACCTTATAAGCAACGCATGGAAATACACTCCCGACGGCGGTGAGATTTCCGTTCGTGCTTATCCAAAAAACGGGCAAATCTGCGTAGAAGTATCTGATACCGGCATTGGTATCAGCACAGAGGAACAAACCAAACTCTTTACTCAGTTTTTCCGTTCTGAGTCTGCTGCAGTACGCGAGCAAACAGGTTGGGGCTTAGGCTTGAATGTGACCCAGAGATTGATTGACATTATGGGCGGCGAAATTGGGTTCAACAGTCAGCTTAATGAAGGCAGCACCTTCTGGTTCACCCTCCCAACATCTGCGAACCAGTAATAAACAGGAAAAAAATAGTTTATGGCGAAAAGAAATCCCGGTAACCGGCACATACTTCTCTTATACCAACGAACATGGGATCGTTTGAGAAAACCCACATTGTTGCTTGGAATTCTTTTGGGATTAGTTTGGTGGCAATCTGGGAGTGAAAATGCCCTGATCCAAAATGCGAATAATCTCTGGGTATTAGCCGGAGCAGTGATTTGCTTAGTCATCGGTTTATTCGCCTGGATAGCTCGCAATATGAGTTACATTCACCCTCAGGCAAATCACTTTCAAATTGCTACGCCATTCATGAAACTCAATGTTTCTTACCGAAGAGTGCGAACCATCCGACCTGTTGATCTGATTCAAACATTCCCACCCGATCAACAAAAGTGGGCAACTGTTCAGTTATTTGCGCCACTTTATGGGAATACGGCGTTGGCAGTTGAGCTTAAGGGTTACCCACTTTCACAGTTTGCTCTACGCCTCTTTTTTCCCCCGCAATTTTTCCTTCCCCAAGCCACAGGTTTCGTAATAATAATAAAAGACTGGATGAAACTCAGCACCGAACTAGATACCCGCATCGGTGCTTTACAAGGCAGCAGTCAAAAATCACCAGATCAGCCAGGTCTAATTGAGAGTATTCGGCAGCAAAATCGACGCTGGTAACAGGCGAAAATCGCATCCCTAAATGGGGTTAGCTCCATCAGAATAGCATCCAACAATTGTCATATCTCTAAGGGAACATCATCACCTACCATCGGTGATTTTTGACCATCAACATTCCACCTTATTTCTGATATTATTTTCAACGGAATGGGGAGCAATCCCTTCATTCATCGCTGTTTCCTCCTTTGGCGAAGTCTCCATTGAGTACCCTCACCACTCAATGGAGACTTACCCTTTAACAGCAAATTATTAACTCATGTTACGCACACGTAGCGAGGTTTCCCTGGGGGTGGGGGCTTCGCCCCCGACCCCCTATTTCCAGGGAGATTCTCTTTAGCTTGCGTAACATCAATTA
>CAYQQX010000006.1:0-68573 GCA_964419495.1 uncultured Anaerolineales bacterium | reverse complement strand
AGTAGCCGGATGCGCTGGTTTCGATACGCGGAAAACGCTACTCAATCGACGCATCCGGCGTATCGCCTGCCCTGAGCCTGTCGAAGTGAAACCATAAATTGCGCAATATTTAGAATTGCTGCCGCTGAACTTTCATCCAATAGCTTCTCGCAATCGTTTCGCTAAATCACCAAATTCCGGCGTGTAGCGCATGTGTTCCTGGCGCGGGCGTGGCAGATCAATAGACTCATCCATGCGAATAATTCCAGGTCTCGGACTAAGCACCAAAACTCGGTCTGCCAGAAAAATAGCTTCCGGAATTGCGTGAGTGACCATGATAATCGTTTTTCTGGGCGTGTGCTCGCCAGAGGCTTGCATAGCCACGCGTAAAAGTTCATCACCCATCTGCTCACGAGTCAGTGCGTCCAGTGCGCCGAAAGGTTCATCGAGCAATAATACATCAGGGTCGTGCACCAGGGCTCGGGCTATCGCCACTCGCTGGGCCATACCGCCTGAGAGATCACGCGGCAACCAGTTTTCGAAGCCCTGCAGGCCAACCAAATCTATCAACTCCTGAACCCGGGCGTCAATATCATTGGCGGAGGCATTTTGCACTTCTAAAGGTAAAGAAATATTTTCGAAGACAGAACGCCAGGGCATCAGGTTGGAATTTTGGAAGACAAACCCTACACCTTTGCGCGGACCGGCCAGCGGTTCACCGCGAAAAGATACACTCCCTTGTGTGGGTTGCAGCAAGCCGCCCAAAATCCGCAGCAACGTGCTTTTTCCACACCCTGATGGGCCGATGACGCAGACAAATTCCTGCCGCTGAACCGAAAATGTGAGCGCATCCAAAGCTTGCAAGTCGCCGTTACCATCAGAGAAAACGGCGCTCAGGCCTTGGATGCTCAAAATCGGGTCATTCTTCGATGAACTCATTCGTAAAAGCAGTTTCTATGTCCAAAGGTTCGGACAACATACCCATATCCAGCAACACATCCTGCATATTCTGCCAGGCCTCAATATCCGAATATCCTAGATTTTCGCGCTGATAAAGCAAAATCGAAGCGTCTAGCACTTCCTTCTGCACGTGTGTATCGGCATCGGTCAGGCCTTCAACAAATTTGGTGGCAATCTCAAATGCGTCTGCGCGGTGCGCCACGGTATAGCGGATTCCGCTCAGCGTGGCTTGCACCATGCGGCGAACCAGCTCGGGATTCTCTTTGATGGTCTGCTCATTAGTGATCAACCCATTGGAAACTAGCTGCATATGATCGGCAACGGAGATCACATCTACGTCATAGCCTAAGGAACGCAGTTGAATTGGCTCATTGGCCACATAGATGACGGCCACCTCTTCTTGATCGGTTGCCAGGGCTTCGACCTGATTAAATCCGATTGAATCCAGAGTCACATCTGCCTCGGTCAGTCCACCGGCATCGAGCAAAGCCCGTAAGCCAATATAGCTGGCCCCAAACATACCGGGAAGGCCAATCCTCTTGCCTGCCAGGTCTTCAGGCGAAGTCACGCCCTGTTCCGTCTTGGCAACAACCCCAACCGGAAAGTCGTTATACCAGGCCATCACATACACTACTGGCAATCCCTGTTCCCGGGCTAATAAAACCTGTTCGCCTGAGGCAACCGCAAACTGCAAGTCGTTTGCACCTACCAGGGCTACGCCATCGGTTTCAAAGCTGTAGTCGAACTCGATCTCTATGCCCGCATTTTCATATTCGCCCAAGTCCACGGCAGCATAAAAAGGCGTGTACTGCACATTGGGGATATATCCCATCGGCAGGCGGATGTGGACGAGTTCACCTTCTGCGACCGGGGCAGAATCTGGAGTGCCACTGCCACAAGCAGATAGCATGAGAGCCAAAGCGATGAAAATCAATACGATTAGACGGTTAGACATATATCAATTCCTTTCAGGTTTCCAAACTAATGTATAAGGATGTTCTTGACGATCTTGCAGGTGATCCTGTTAATCAAGCGGTTACTGTCTTCGAGCAAGATTTGAAGGGTTGGTAGTTGCGCACGAGAGTGCGCTCTGCACGACTTGGGTACGGGCACTCACGTGCCCTACGACAAACTTGTCAATCCTGTGAGCGCCTCTGCCATGCCAGCAGACGCACCTCTAAACCGACCACAATGCCATACAATACCAACGCCATACTGATCAATACAAACACGGCTACAAAGACCAAAGCGGTATCATACAAACCACGCCCAACGTTGATCAAAAATCCCAGGCCGCTATCTGCCCCCACGAATTCACCGACCACTGCACCGATCACAGCCAGGGTGGCGCCCACACGCAAGCCACCGAAGAAAACTGGCAGCGCAGCCGGTATCTCCAGCAAGCGCAAAGTCTGCCAGCGGGTCGCTTGCAAGGAACGCATCAACGCATGAAGATCCTCGGGTACGGCACGCACGCCCACCACAGTGTTAACCAGGACGGGGAAAAAGACAATCAACGCGGCGATCAAAATTTTGGAGATCAACCCAGGTCCAAACCAGATCACCAACAAGGGTGCAATGGCCACCAAAGGAACCGATTGGCTGGCTACGATATAAGGGGCCAGCAAACGTTCAATCCAAGGTGATTTGGCAATCAGATACCCCAAAACGGTTGCAAAACTGACACCCAAGGCTAGTCCTGACAGCACTTCTTTCAAAGTTGTTGCTATGTGACGCACTAAACTGCCGTCCTTCAAAACTTCTGAGAAGCGCGCAAGCACATCACTAGGCGAAGGCAGAATGAAGCGCGGAAAATTGCCGAAATTGACTAACAATTGCCAGCCAATTAGCAATCCCACCATGGAAGCAAAAAAGAGGATAATCCTTCGTATACGCATAGAAACAAAACGCCCCGATGTAAAAATCGGGGCGTTACAAGATAAGCCAATTTGTCCGCCAATGCCCATGCATTGGCGTTGCGAAAGAGCGATTGGAAACCGCCACTTTCGCAAAAACCCCGAAAACAAATGTTTTCGGGGCACATGACATTACCAGCCATTACAGGCTAGTTCACTATACCTTCTATCATCCGGACTTTACCGTCGGCTCCGGAGTTCCACCGGATCATGTGCTTCGACTAGGCTCAGCACTCGCGGGCTCTAACCGCCGGTCGGGAATTACACCCTGCCCCGAAGGTAATATTCTGTTGATGATGAGATTATACACACCCCAAAAATCGGCGTCAAATGACGTTTGTCATTGCCAAAACAAATCTCCCGCAGGTTGTGAATGACGCCTGCGGGAGATTGATCGCACTACTTGCATTCCATGTCTGCAGGGTCGGGATCTTCTGCTTCAGCCCATCGACGTTCGAACTCAGACAAGTATTGCGAAGCAATATCTGTATTGGCTAAAATCACAACATTCTCATCGTTGCTGTCATCAGCATTGTTAGAGAAATTTAGTGAGCCAGTGATCACGATTTCTTCATCAATAATAAAAACCTTGTGATGGAATGTGCGCGGATTACCGTCTTGTCGCACCGGTGCTCCCATACAATACAATGCCGGCAACTCACTGTACTCTGTCTCGCTACCGCGTTTTTCGAAGATTCCCATCACATCAACGCCAGCATTCACTCGGTTTTCTACAGCCTCTCCTAGAGAGTCATGAGTAAATGAAAAGGCCATGAATCGGATGCTTTTTTCTGCGCTCTCGATAATAGGGACCAGCTGCGAAACAACTTCATCCTCAGCAGAGAAAAGGATTTGGATGGGGGTATCATTGATCGTTGTTGCTTGCTGACTTAATGTAGATGTAGATCGCGGCCCAAATTCCCCAGCCCACATTTCTTCAAATTCGCGTTCGTAGATTGCCGCCACGCGCGTAGACTGGATCACCATCACATTATTGTTGTTGCGGAAGTTGCCGTTCTGCGTAATATTCGTGGATCCTGTCCAGGTTGTATGACCGTCGAAAATCCAAAATTTATTGTGCATTAATGCGCCGCGCTGGTCATCTTTGACTTCTATGCCGGCGTGTTCCAGCATCTCGAACTGGCCGTGATCATCTTCTTCATCAGCTTCAAGACCATGCTCATCGTCGGTGACCCAACGCACATCAACCCCGCGCTCATGAGCCCTGATTAGCGCCTCGGCCACTGGGGTGAGATTAAACTCGAATGAAGCGATGTGGATCGATTGTTGGGCACTGTCAATGAGCGCGATCAGCTTCTCGGGGATAGACCCAGCCAGATTTTCAGAATCGTTGATCGTCGCCGGGTCGGTGAAATATACCTGCCACCAATCCCCACCACCGCCGACTGCTTCTACCGGTTCAACTTGTTCTTCAGCTACAGGGACTTCTTCTAATTCAGTAAATAATCCCAAAGGATCAGAACCAGTAAATATGTAGAGTGCTCCCGCAGCAACGATTAACAGAATCATTAACACTCGAAATGCACCACTCGATTTTTTTGAGCTCTTCTTCCTGGCCATGACGATCTCCTTATGTTATGAGAATAATGAACTGGGAGCTGAAGGTTTTTGGCCTTCAACAAAACTGCGTAATTTCGCAATCCATTGCGGAATATCTGTGATTATTTCTTTTGTTTCAGACAAGAAGTCACTTTGATGGTCGGATGACGGAGGTACATACTCGGAGCCGTAGATCACCCCGGCCTGCGAGATGATTTTTTCCAGCGCTTCGACTTGCCCTTCTTCCCCGAGCATGTCATATCGAGATACTAATTTGTTGACTCCACGCATCAGTCTGCGGTTGGCACGCATAGGCTGATACATAGTGACTTCCGCTTCCATATCGTCCAACCCCAGGGTGCCCTGAACGATCTGTTTGGCACTGGCAATTCCCCAATCCAAGAGAACTTGTGCAGCATTATCGTCCAAATCTGCAGTTAACTTTTCATTTTCTAGAATGCTTTGGGCGGCTTTTTCGATCCTTGCTTGAATTCCACTCATAACCCGTTGATCCTCCTTAAGTACTATTGTCTATCGTTGTGAATATACCATATCAACCTGGAATGCTGAATACCGGAGTTGAATACCGGACAGGAATACCTACAGGGTAATCGCATTTAGGTACTTGGCATCTACATCACTCGGAATGACAACTTATTTGTGAAGTTATTCTCTGCCAACTCTATAGGCGATTATCCTGGGAAAACCTATATAATCCTGGTTTAGTGATTGCAATATGCAATATACTTCTAGGCAGCGCAAAATCTGCATTATCTGAACACCAAGGAAGTTCAAAGGGTAACATCATGTCTAAAAAACCTAAGGGATTGGTATTCATCTTTTGGCTATCATTATTGGCCCTTTCACTGGGGGCATGTCAAACCCAGGGTACAGCAACCACCACCCCAGACATCACTGCCCAACCAACATCGATTCCAACCACAGTGTCTGCATCCACCAATGCCCCAAGCGATCTAATCCTTTTCTCATCCTATCGCGATGGCGAATCAGAGCTTTATACCATGAGCGCTGATGGCTCTAACATCACTCGCCTGACCGACATAGAAGAGCGGGTCAATCAGCCAGCCTGGTCCCCCGATGGGCAGTGGGTCGCCTTCGTTCAGCGCTTTGACGGCATCAATTCGGAAATCATGGTGATGCCGTTGAACAAAAACCAAGTTGAGAATCCCGTTCCTTCTCTGGTCCGCCTGACGCACTCGAGCGCTCTGGACGTCGAACCGGATTGGTCTCCAGACGGAACCCAGATCGCTTTTACTTCCAATCGTTCGGGAATTATGCATATCTGGGTAATGGGCACCAACGGCTCCAGACGTATGCAGTTAACTCAAGATCATCACAATGGCAATCATATTTGGAACAGCTCGCCAAAGTGGTCACCCGATGGGAGCAAGATCTTATATCGATCTGATGTGGGAGAGAATAATGAGATCTTCATCATGAACCCGGATGGCTCGGGGCAGCGCAATCTAACTCAACACCCTGCCAGCGATGTTGACCCAGCCTGGTCGCCAGATGGATCACAAATCGCTTTCGTTTCTGACCGGGACGGCAATGAAGAAATATATGTCATGAACGCCGACGGCTCAAACCCTCACCGCCTAACATACCAGGTTGATAAAGATACCTATCCAACCTGGTCACCCGACGGTGAACGGATCGCTTTCTACTCGATGAGAGAAGGCAACTACGAAATTTTCACCATGCGATCCGACAGCTCTGAATTAACTCAATTGACAGATCACTACAACTTCGATGGCTTCCCAGCCTGGCAGCCAACTGAACCAGATATATCATCCATATCGATCTCCTTCGAGCCAGAGGAGAGTGGCTTTCTACCTGCTCCCGACCCAGAAATCGTCTCATGGATGCAAAAGAATGCTATTCCCCTGGATATTGCCAAATCAGCGTCAGAGAACACAGCTCTTGCACTCTTGGTTGAAAGCATTGGGGAGGCGCGCTCAGTTGATATCGGCAATCCTTTTGTTGGAGTTAACGAATCTCTCCAAATTCAGAAAGAACTCATTAATTCCCTGGTGACAGAAAAGGGCTTTGACACCCTAATCTTCGATATCGACTGGCTGCTGGGACTTAAATTAGATGAATATCTCCTCACTGGGGAGGGCGATCCCGCCCAGGTCCTGGCAGAATTCCCAGACCCGCGCTGGGGAAGTCAGGAAGCCCTCAACTTGATCGAAGGATTGCGAGCGCACAATCAGAACCCCGGAGATTCCCCAACCATCCGCGTTTTTGGGGTGATGATCCCTAATCCATCCCAGTCAATGGATGAAGTGCTTGCTTATCTAGAACGGGTCGATCCAGAACAAAGAGAGCGAATGGAAAAACTCTTTGCCTGCTTCCGGAGTTTTGAAGATGATTGGGGCGAATACGCATACGCCTATCTCAGTTCGAGGGGGGAATGCCGGGACAATATCCAGCAGGCCTATGATTTCATCAGCAACCGCCAGGAAAGCTACACAGCAGCATCTTCTCAGCAGGAATTTACTCTCGCTCTCAAAACCATGCGGGGCGTTCAGCAAGCAGAAGAGGCCTACAGGGCCTATAATTCCGTAATACTGTTCATCGAGGAAAATCTACGTTGGGTCGTTCAGCAGCGTGGAGATGGCGCCAAATTTCTTTTATGGGGGCGAAATTCGACCCTTGGGATCACAAACACGCAACACCAAATCTACTTCTATCAATTTACCATGGGTAGACTCATTCGACCCATTATTGGAGAAGAACCATTTTCGATCGGATTCAGTTTTGGGTCGGGTGAGATTGTGGCTCTCAATACCTGCGTTGAGCCTCCGCAACTTGAAGCGATCAGCGTTCCACCAACACCAAACCAAAGCTTTGAGTGGCTTGCCCATTATGCGGGTTATCCTGCCTTCATACTTTTTCTTGATCAATCCAACACCCAAGAGCTTGGCTTTGAATGGTTGGCCGAGCCGATCCCTACACGCCTGATCGGCAGCCAGTATGCTCCTGCCCTGGCCGAAGACTATTTCATCGAACTCGATCTACTCAAAACCTTTGACGCTATGATCTATTTCGATAAAGTTAGTCCTACCGTATTGCTGCCGTAGCGCAGATATCTTCCGGTTGACTCCTTCTGGATGCTATGCTACCATCCCCAGAATAAATTTATGTTGAAGCAAAAAACTACTACCACTACAATGATGACTACAATGCCGGAGATCCCTCCGCCGTTGCTTCAGAGTGGTTAAGTAGTTTTTTTAGTTTTGTTTACCCAGCGCGAAGCCAACGGCTTCGCGTTTTTGATTCTGCACATTTGTTATCTTGCAATTTGAAAGGAGCAACGACATGCAAAAAACACTGGTAATGAAATTTGGGGGGACATCAATGGGTGATGCCATCGCAATCAGGCAAGCAGCTGCTGTTATTCTGGAAGCCCGGGATAATTGGGTACGTATTTTAGCGGTCGTTTCAGCCATGAGCGGTGTGACAGATATGCTCATCAAAGGGGCTTATGCAGCCTCCGATAATCAGACTGCGCGCTACACTAAGTTGGCAGAAAAAATCCGCCAAAAACACTTCTCTGCAATTTCAGAGCTATTGGAATCACCCGACGAAAAGAAATGCATCCATGCCATCATAGAGGAAAAGGTCAACGAATTTCTCAATCTATGTCAGGCAATCCGTGTGCTAAACGAACTCTCCCCTAAAGCATTGGATGCCATCTCATCCTTAGGGGAAACCATGTCTATGCCCTTACTGGCCGCATACCTGAGGGAAACGGGCTGCACTGCTGAGGGTGTACATGCCAGCAAACTTATCCGTACGGATGCTGTTTTTCAATCTGCTTACCCCGATATAGAATCGACAAGAGATCTTTGTCAATCACGATTGGAACCCCTTTTAGAAGATAGGATTCTGCCGGTCATAACTGGTTTCGTTGGTTCAACCGAAGATGGCGTCACAACAACATTGGGGCGCGGCGGCAGTGATTTCAGTGCAGCGATTATTGGTACCGCTCTTAATGCAGATGAAGTATGGATCTGGACTGATGTAGATGGCGTGATGACCTCCGATCCACGCTTGGTTCCTAATGCCCGCACCCTCGAAACTGTCACTTACAGGGAAATATCTGAGCTTGCCTATTTCGGAGCAAAAGTGCTCCATCCCAAGACAATCCGTCCCGTCATCGAACAAGATATCTCTTTGTGGATCAAAAACACCTTTAACCCACAAGGACCTGCCACGCAAATAATTGCCAATAACGATCAAAACAAGAATGTCGTTGGCAATATTCGCGCTGTTACTGCGATAAAAAATCAATCCCTGATCACCATTGAAGGGCGCGGCATGATCGGTGTACAAGGAATCGCCGGTCGCGCATTCAGCGCGGTAGCCCGAACAGATACCAGCGTGTCTTTGATATCCCAGGCATCTTCAGAACAAAGCATCTGCTTCACACTGCCTTCATCAGCTACCGCTGTAGTGATTTCCTCGTTAAAAAGTGAGTTCCAAGCTGAGTTGGGACGCCAAGATATCGATCACATTTGGGCAATGGAAAATGTGGTCATTGTAACTGCTGTGGGTGTAGGAATGCGTCACACCCCCGGTATCGCCGGGCGTATTTTCAGCGCCCTGGGGGATACCGGGATCAATGTAATCGCTATTGCACAAGGCTCATCAGAAGTCAGCATTAGCATGGTTGTAGCTGCATCAGATGTAGACGAAAGCATTCGTTCAATCCACAAGCTGATCATAAAATGATCTATGCGTAACCAGTCAAACCAAAGCAATCAAAGGAGAAGAAGTCATGCAAAAACGAAACGTAGCTATCCTAGGCGCCACCGGTACCGTTGGGCAGAGATTTGTACAATTGCTAAGTGGTCATCCTTGGTTCGAAGTCACAGCCCTGACCGGCTCAGACCGCACGATAGGCGGCAGTTACATAGATGGCTGCCGCTGGGTAATTCCTGGAGACATGCCCGAATGGGCCAAAGACATGCCCGTATTAGAAACCAAAGCTAACTTGGATGCAGAAATAGTATTCAGCGCCCTGCCTTCTGGCTTGGCGAAAGAACTAGAACCCACTTTTGCTCAAGCCGGTTACCAGGTTTTCTCGAACGCATCATCCTACCGCATGACAGAAGATGTGCCCCTGATCATCCCTGAAGTAAACCCCGAACACGCCTACCTCATCGAAGCGCAACGCAAAAAACGCGCCTGGAGCGGTTGCATCGTGACTAGTTGCAACTGCACATCCACTGGGTTCACTGTAGCACTCAAACCCTTATTCGATGCCTTTAGCGTCAAACGTATCTTTGCTGTCTCAATGCAAGCGCTATCCGGGGCCGGGTATCCCGGTGTGCCTTCTCTAGATCTACTTGATAACGTTGTGCCCTATATTGGGGGAGAAGAAAAGAAACTCGAAGATGAGCCGAATAAAATGCTCGGAAAATTGAAGGATGATCACATCGACTATACAAACATACCTATCTCGGCCCATACCAATCGCGTCCCGGTTGTAGATGGACATACCGTTTGTGTTTCGATTGAATTAGAAAAATCGGCTACCCCAGAAGAGGCTATCGCTGTATGGGAGTCTTTCCTGCCTCCCGAGGTGGTGCGCGCTTTACCCAGCTCCCCCCTGCGGACCATCAAAGTACGTCGCGAACCTAACCGCCCTCAACCACGCCGCGACCGAGATGCTGGAAATGGCATGACCACCGTCATAGGCCGCGTACGCCCAGACCCGATCTTTGATTTACGATATATCGTGCTTTCCCACAACACCGTCAAAGGTGCGGCCGGAGGGTCACTGCAAAATGCTGAATTGTTGGTTGCGCAGGAGTTAATCTAAGAATAACATTTAGGGTGTGTAGGAATTACACCTAGTTCCCCTGATTAATAATCCGCTTGATCTTTGCATTGGCGGCAGATACAACTATTCGTTTTGCCATCAAAAAAAAACCAATCTGCTGTGACAGTTCCGCAGAATTTGCAGACCCCTTCACGCGCAAAAGGTCCACTGGCATCAACGATTTTTGGATTTTCTTCGCCATAAGAACTATCGCTTTTTTTCGGATATGATTTTAGCTGTTTGCCTGAGATCTGATTGAGAAATTCTTCCGCTTGGCGCAGCCGTTGATCGGCAATTTTCTTTTCAGTGGATATTTTGCTTTTGCGCTGGCTCAGTTTCTCTTGTTCACCAGGGTGAACAAACTCGCCGTGGCTGAGAGATACCAGCATATCAGATAATTCGGTCTCGATTCTTTTCCCAACAAAAAGCTGGGGAGCATGACTCAATTCTAAATTCCGATAGGTGATTAGACGCTCACCATCGACATCAAAATAATGCAGCGAACCGCCCATCTGTTTGTGATGAGTCTGCCAGGCCAGATCGTAATCGGAGCGGTTGATAAAAGCCCGTTCAGTTGTGGTTAAGTGAACGCGATTTGACTGGATAACATCCACTCGCAGCATTTCGGCGGCAAACACCCAATTCACCACTGTTTCCATCTTTCTGAAACATGATTTCAGATTCGATCGTTCATCTGGGGGCATGCGCTGGTCGAATATCCAAATTGCAAAACAATAGCCATCCTTTTCCACCCAACAATCGACATGCCGTGGGAGTTCTGGTAAATCCAGCTTCTTTTCAACTGTAACGTGATCATCACCAAATTTACTGGCTAAGAAATTATAAAGAACCGCCCGGTTCTGGAGTAATAACGGCGATTCTGTCTCAAAGGGACAATTTTGCAGGTGTTTGTGGGCAAAATGCCAGCGGCAAACTTTCCCGGCGCGCACCCTTACTGGCTGTTCGCAGCCTGGACAAATCAAGTCATCCTGTTTATCCAGTGATCTTAGGTATTCAATCTGTGCCCTCCAACGCGAATCCAAGATGGTGATCTCTTGACCGCATAATTTATGAAGAACTTTATACATCCGTAAACGCGTCCCCAATGGTGTATATGTTCGATCTTTTTCTTGTGCCCACTTTTTCAATTGCCTTCATTTTTCGCAAGCAATAAGCCATTTGCTGAGCAAGTCTACGTGGGATCGCTAACTGGGAGGCAAGGTCAGCGGTCGTAAACCTATCAGGCAATCCAGGTGGGGTCAATTCGATGTAATCCATTGGCTTGGAGAATAAACGATGGTCTAAGACCTTCAACAATCTTCTCTCCTGAGTTGCCCAACCTCGTCTGCGCCAATGAGTCTTGCCGGCAAAACGCCGGACAACCTCTTCCTGGATCAACACAATATCTAGAGAAAAATTGGGGTTTTGTGCCAATTCTGGAAAACTGACGAGCTCCCTGAAAAGGTGTGTTATTTTGCCTCGTTTGGGAGATTTGCGGCGAGTTGGTTTATTTTCTCCCTCTCTAGGTAATTTCAAAATCCAAAGCTCAACTGCGAGGGGGTAAACCAGTCGCAATTTGTGGTTGGTTGTCAAGTTTTTTAGTTTGCTTTTGATACCAGAAAAATTGGCGGTTTGGATTTCTATTAGGGTATCTTCCCTAACGATATCGATTACATAACCGTCAACCTTAAACTCCAGAAGATCTCCAGGTCGTGCACACCAGGTTTTCAAAGCAGCGTGAAGGGGTTTCTCGTTTATCGTCCCAATTCCTGTCGACTGGTTATCCAAACTATTAACTCCAAAGAAGCAGCGGTGAATAAACTAATCCCTTATTCCGATTCCACCAATCCGTGACGGATAGCCAATATTGCCGCCTGCGTGCGATCTTCAACTTCAAGTTTTGCTAAAATCGAACTGACATAATTGCGCACTGTTCCCTTGGTGAGATAGAGTTTCTGCGCGATTTCAGCATTTGAAAACCCCTGGGCTAACAAGCGCAGCACGTCCATCTCACGATCACTGAGATCCTTGGCGACCGTAGTTTCCTGGGCGGAAGCACTCCGAGCAACTTGAGCCAAAATCTTGCTCCCTACTGCCGGGTCGATATAGGATTCCCCCGCTGCCGTACCTTTGACGGCTTTGATCAACTCTACGCGGGGAGTGCCTTTGAGCAAATACCCCGCCGCGCCGCTGCGCACAGCGTCGAAAACCCATTCGTCATCCCCAAAGGTTGTCAAAACTATAATCTTGATCTCCGGGTGGGCTTTATGGATTTCACGGGTGGCTTGAATACCATTGACCCCTGGCATCTTCAGATCCATCAGGATTACATCGGGTTTGGATTGAGCGGCTTTTTCAATGACCTCGTCACCGCCATAAGCCAAGTCAACGACTTCTATCTCAGCATCAGCGCTGAGGATCATCTCTAAGCCATCAGCTACCACTGCCTGATCGTCACAGACCAGCACTCGGATCATGATGCTTCATTCTCCATTAGCAAGCGCAGTCGAACGGTCGTACCCTCTCCAGGGCTGCTCTCCACCTCGAGACCGGCATTGATCAAACCCGCTCTTTCCTGCATCCCCTGAAGGCCAAGATGTTCTTTGGTTACATCCCCCAAAACATCAAACCCTCGGCCGTCATCAGAGATAGTCATCGTCAAACCAGAGCTATCTTTAGTCATTTGGATGGTCAACACTTTGGCGGCCGCATGCCGGGCGATATTCTCCAAAGACTCCTGGGCCACACGGTAATAGCACTGCTCCACTTCTGGGGGAAAACCATCTAAGTTCTCAGGCAAATCAATCTGCAAAGCCAGGTTATGGCGGGCGGCGAAATCTTTTGCTAAACCCTGAAGTGCTAATACCAGTCCAACCTCTTTGAGCGGCGATGCTCGCAGAGCGCGCAAGGAACGACGGGTTTCATCAAGCCCCGAGCGCGTGGTTGACTGCATCTGCTCCACCATCTCCTGGGCCTTTTCAGGGATCGACCCCCAAACCGTCGCAAGGGCATCGAATTGAACTGCCAGAGCGCTGAGGGTGTGTGCCAGAGTGTCATGCAGTTCTCGTGAGATGCGAAGCCGCTCGCGGCTGGTGGACAACTGCTCAACGGTGCTGGCATGTTGAACCAGCTTGAGGTTAGCATCAGCAAGTGCCTGGTGCTGTTCCCTTTGAGCCTGCACCAAACGATTGACTACATAACCCAGCACCAGATATGAAGCCACGCTGGCTGCAAGACGACCGTATATAACGATCATATCTATATCAAAGGGGGGAAGCCCTCGTATTCTTGTCATGAATAAGCGAGCTAAGAATATTTCAAGTAAGGTAGCACCAATCCCAAAAATAAGCACAGCTGAAAAACGATATTGCCAGGCTACAAGGATCAACAAAATATATAAAAAAGGCAGTGGCTGCCAAAGCCGGAAAAAACTGGAGAATAAATACTGTTCCAGAATCAATCCTGCGGCCGAAAAGGTTAATGCAATAGGAAGAAAGTATCTTCCCAAGACACGTCTGAAAGGGGGCCATGAAAGATAGAAGAACAACAGAATGAGCTCAATCGAAGTCGCTAGGGCGAAAAGCCCTAAATCATCAACACCCAAGATCCCTCTCTTGTCTTCCCAAACATCCCCAAAAAAGATATTCCAAGAAATACTGATCGCCAAAAAGATTCCCCGCACAATTACATACCAGCGGAAAACCCTCAGCAGTCCAGGTTCAAGTTTCGATTCTTTCACACCACCATCATAGCACAAAACCAATTAGGTCATGTATGTACCACAGTCACAGTTGGAATATGACCGCGGTCATATGTCCTGAGCCTAGTATTTGACCCCGCTCACTACCAGAAAATACTCGGGATTGTTATCTTTGGGCAGCTTATCAAACAAAAATAAAACCAAAGAGGTGTTTCCAATGCAAAAAATCAAGTCGTTCTTTATCAACAAAAACCTGTGGAATAAAAAGGGATTAGTCCTGGCGATTGCTGCTGTTGTTGTTTTGGCAATCGGCGGGAATTACGCTGTCGCGCTCACCGCGACCCCAGCAGAAGCGCTCGAAGATACGCCCTTGCAAACCGCGATCGCCCGTAGAGGTGACATGATCGTTTTTGCCAGCGCGGCCGGAGAAGTTGTCGCAGCCACAGAAATCGAATTGGGCTTTGATGAAAGTGGCACTCTCAATGAGCTGCTAGTTCAAGTAGGGGATGAAGTGCAAAGAGAAGATGTGCTGGCACGCTTGCAAACCAATGACACAGTCGAAGCGATTATGGCCGCCGTTGCCCAGGCTGAACTTAATGTGCTCCAGGCGCAGCTAGATCTCGACACACTCTACGAGAATGCTCAGATGGATGCAGCAGAGGCGTTGAAAGCTGTTGAAGATGCGCAAGCTGCACTCGATAATCTGATGAACTCCGAACTCCAACAGGCTCAAGCGTGGGAGGCGGTTGCTGCAGCAGAAGATGCTCTTTACGATGCCGAACGCAACCACAACTTCACCCATTCTACAGCTAACCAGGCAGATATCGATGCTGCCTGGGCACAAGTTATTTTGGCCGAAGATGCTCTGGAGCAAGCCCAAGAGAATTTTGCACCCTACGCCAACAGACCTGATGATGATCTCACCAAAGCTAATTTCCAGGCACAGCTATCCGCGGCGCAGCAAGATTACGATGAAGCCGTGCGTGACTACAACGCTATGTCTGGCACAGGAAGCGAGTTGGATCAATCAGTGGCCGCAGCCGAACTTGCCACTGCTCAGGCACAGTTAGCTGATGCGCTAAGCGAATGGGATCGAGTCAAAGACGGACCATCTCTCGGTGAAATCGCGCTGGCCGAGGCGGAACTGGCCGCAGCCCAAGCTCAATGGGTAGCGCTCCAAGATGGCCCCGACCCTGATGAGATTGCACTAGCAGAAGCTGAATTCGTAAATGCCCAGGCCAATCTTGCCTTAGCCCTGGAAGATCAAGCCGTAATTGATCTGATCGCCCCCATAAACGGCACTATCCTGGATATCACTGCCGATGTTGGCGAATCCCTCAGTTCAAATTCTTTCATTACACTGGCAGATCTGAGCCAACCGCTTTTGGTCGTTTATCTCGACGAAACCGATCTCGACAAGGTCGCGGTTGGCTATGAGGTCGAAGTCGTCTTTGATGCTTACCCTGATGACATGTTCACCGGACATATTATCCAGGTTGATCCTCAACTAGAGTCGGTTTCTGGCGTTGCAGCTATCAAGACCTTGGTCATACTGGACGCTAACTCTTTCGCCAAGCCGCACACTCTGCCTGTGGGCCTGACCGCATCTGTGGATGTGATCGGTGGAAGAGCAGATGATGCAGTGTTGGTACCCGTGGAGGCAGTACGTGAGCTAAGCCCCGATGAATATGGAGTCTTCGTTGTAGAAGATGACGAACCCAGGCTGCGGGTGGTGGAAGTCGGCTTGATGGACTTCACCTCGGCGGAAATCATCTCAGGGCTTGAAGCTGGTGAGATTGTAACAACGGGAATTGTAGAGACACAGTGAAAATGCTGGGTAGTCGCTTTTGGATGGTGCCCTAAAAATGAAAAGAGTGTTTGATATTGAGATTAACGTTCGTGGGCAAGCTGACTTCACCAGTGAATTCGATGGAGCTGAATTCAACCATAATGAGAATAATTCAACATCCATCGTGGTTCATGGAGTCGATTGGGAAACGTATTGTTACATGATGAGCGTAATCCAATTGGCTGGACTGAAAGTGATCTAAACAAGTCATCAAAGTAGATTTGTACATGGAATTTAGCTAAAGAGTGTAGATTTAATAATATTCATAATGGAATATCCAAGGAATAACTAATGAACAAACAACAAGCAATCATCCAAACCAGAGAACTAACCAAAGTATACGGCATAGGCGATGCCCAGGTCAGAGCACTGGATGAGATCAGCGTGGAGATCGAAGAGAACGAGTTTGTCGCCATCATGGGACCATCAGGTTCTGGAAAAAGCACACTGATGAATATCATCGGATGCCTGGATCGCCCTACTTCCGGTCAATACTTTCTGGCTGGTGAGGATGTCAGTGACCTGGATAAAACCCAGCTGGCCGTTATTCGCAATCAGCGCATCGGGTTTGTCTTTCAGAGTTTCAACTTGCTGGCGCGTACGTCAGCCCTGGAAAATGTGCTGTTGCCACTGCTTTACAACCGCAATGGGAATTTATCGGAACTTGAACACAAGCAAAAGGGGCTCGAAGCGCTAAAGGCGGTTGGCTTGGCCGACCGAGTGGATCACCAGCCCCATGAACTTTCCGGTGGACAGGTGCAACGCGTGGCGATTGCACGTGCCCTGGTCAACGATCCAGTGCTGATCCTGGCCGATGAACCCACCGGAAACCTGGATTCGAAATCCGGCCGGGAGATCATGGGCCTAATGACCGATCTGCACCGCAACGGCAGTACGATCGTAATGGTCACCCACGAAGATGAAATTGCCGCTTACGCCCAGCGCGTGATCCGCTTCTTAGATGGGCGCATCGACACAGACAAACTAAATGGGAAAAAGAACGGTCAGCAGTTAGCCGTTAGCATTCAGAAAGAGAAAGAATAATGAAACCTGAAAAAATAATCAAAATCGCCTCGCAAGGGTTAGTGCGCAACAAGTTGCGCTCGCTGCTGACCATGCTGGGCGTGATCATCGGCGTCTCGGCTGTGATTATCATGATTGCCATCAGCGCCGGGGCAGAAGCCACCATCGCAGATGAAATCACCAGTCTGGGTACAAACCTGGTCTTTGTCCAGTCAAGCTTCAGCCGGGCTGGATTCAGCAGCCAGGGAGGCTCATCTGGTGGGTTGGTCTATAACGATGCCTTTGCCATCTTTGATGAAGTCAACGGCGTGACCGGCGTGGTCGTCGAGCAATCCAGTACGCAGACTATCAAAGCGGGGAATGTCACCATTGAGGATGTCGCCATCTTGGGGACAACCCAGGATTTCCCCTCCGTGCGTGATATGACACTCGCTGAGGGCCGCTACTTCAATCAGGCTGAGATTGATCGTGATCAAAAAGTAATTGTTCTGGGTTCCAGCCTGGCAGAAGAACTCTTCGGGGACGAACCTCCGGTTGGTCAAACTGTCACCGTGGGCAGCACCAAGTTCACCGTGATCGGAGTCTTTGACGACAAAGGTTTGGTCGGCGATGTTGACTACGACTCGCGCATCTATATGCCTATCACCGTTGTCTTCCAGAAGTTCACACCCTCACAGATTGCCAAGTTCGCTGGCGACCGCGTGCGCATGATCTATGTTGAATTGGCCGAGGACGCCGATCAGGAAAATGTCATCCTGCAAATCGAACTGCTGCTGGCCAAGCGTCACAATGTCAGCCTGGAAGAGCCGGATTTCGCCATCCAAACCCAAGACGACATCATCCAAACCCAAGAAGCTACCACCGAAGCATTCCGCAACTTGTTGGCTTGGGTAGCAGCTGTTTCCCTTCTGGTGGGCGGCATCGGCATCATGAATATCATGATGGTCAGCGTCACAGAAAGAACTCGGGAAATTGGTATCCGCCAATCGGTGGGAGCCAGCCCAAACGACGTCCGCATGCAGTTCCTCACCGAAGCTCTGCTGCTCAGCCTGGTCGGCGGGTTGCTAGGCGTTATCGTCGGCGTGGGCGGATCTTGGATCTTCAACTTAACCGGTGGGATGCGCACTGTCGTCGTCCCCAGTTCAATCTTATTAGCCTTCGGGTCAGCCGCCGCAGTGGGCATCTTCTTCGGCTACTACCCGGCAGATAAAGCCGCACAACTCGACCCCATCGAAGCACTGCGGCATGAATAGTGAATAATAAACCTTCAAGGTCTTTGCGAAGCACTCCGAGCGCGTCGAAGACGGTCCTGCGGCCAGCGCAGGAGCCAGATCTTGAAGGTCTTAGAGAAATATTATGGAGATAATCATGAAAAAAACAATATTAACCCTCATTTTACTTACCTTCGTGTTGATCCTCGCCGCCTGTGCTGGTTCTGCCTCCGAAGAGAGCGCGCCCGTTTCGGCGATCGGCAACGATGAAGGGGCTGGCCCCTCGATGCCCCATGAAATCACATTATTGATGGGAACCTTCAAACTCGACGAAACCAAGTACCCCATCGACGCGGCCCAGGCATCGGAAATGCTTCCGTTATGGAAAGCAGCCCGCAGCCTGAGCGAGAGCGAAACCGTCGCCACTGCGGAGTTGGAAGCCATCTTCGACCAGATTAAAAACACGTTGACCCCCGAGCAAGTTGCAGCTATCACGGCGATGCAACTTTCGCAAAACGATTTTGCCAACCTGGCTCAAAGCCTGGGGATTGAGATAAGCAACAACAGCAAGTTTGGCGACATGACCCCTGAGATGCAGGCTACTGCCCAGGCCATGCGCGAGAGCGGACAAGAATCTAACGACAGATCCGGCACCCAAGGTGGGGATCTTGGTCAGGGTAACGGCCCCGGCGGCGGTGCGCCAGCCGGAGACGTTCCGGTCGGTGCCTCGCCGGCAAAAGAGCAGGGACGCCGCGGTGCAGCTTCTGTGATCAATTCTCAATTCTTCGATGTCATCATCGAGTTATTAGAGGCCAAGATTAAATAATATCGCCTGCCCGGCAACAATTGAGGAATCCGGAAAACCAATCGTTTTCTGGGTTCCTCTGATAAATCAAATTACACTACATTTTGGCAGGTTTTCCTGCTCATCAGCAAGGTATACAATGCAGAAAAAACAATTCATTTTCATCCTCGCATCTTTCATATTGACAGGCTGCAGCAGTATTCCAGTCTCGAATGAATCTACAGGAGCATCAAATAAAACCCCCACTTCCGGGGCACTGACATTAGGTGCTTCAGTCGCTGAAATTGGGACACCAACGCCTGAGACCAACAATACTGCTACGCCAATTCTTGAACTTACAGGGGATCCAGCGATGATAACCACCAACTATGAAAATGCACTTCATGTTGAAGTGCAATTGATCCTTGGTACACTCAAACTCAGTGAAACTGCTCAGGATATCTCTTCAGATCAGGCCTCGCTGCTCCTTCCAATGTGGCAGGCACTGCGCAGTATGATCGACGCTGGAAACGACCAGGTGATGATCTCATCCCAGGCCGTACAAATTATCAATACAATGAGCCTGGAACAAATATCAACGATTTCTGCCATGCAGCTAACAAAAGATGATCTCATCAGTGTTTCACAGACATTAGGTTTGGAAATGGCTGGTGGTTTAGCTGGCCGGAATCAAGCTGGCAATACACCAGGTGTCGGAGGGAAGTCTACTGGCGATCAACCGGGAAGCCAAGAGAAGAGTAATACTGACAATCAACAGGATTTGCAACCGGAAAGGAATAATGCTTCACCGGGCATAAATCCCGTGCTCATC
This sequence comes from uncultured Anaerolineales bacterium, assembly GCA_964419495.1. Lineage (GTDB taxonomy): Bacteria > Chloroflexota > Anaerolineae > Anaerolineales > UBA11858 > NIOZ-UU35. Next base: position 48,905 of record CAYQQX010000006.1, on the reverse strand, counting down.
GATGCTGTCATTGAATTTCTAGAAGCCAAAACTCAATAATTTGTGCTGAATAATCAACAATACTTTAGCATGCCGTGTTTCAGTTTTGCGGTTACAATTTGGTGTAACAATCAAAACTACTAAAGTTGAGTTAGCCCATGAAAACAAAAATTACAATCCTATTATTTATTATTTTCACCTTGTCGCTCACTAGCTGTGACGTGCTCTTTGGTGGAAATGATGAAGTTTCACCCGAAGAGGCACTTACGGCTGTTTTCCAAACGGTGGAAGCGGCGCTGTCTTTAACGCCGCAACCTACAAGCACGTCTACCTCGACAGCAACGAACACAGCGACGGCAACAGCCACTTTTACCCCCAGTGCAACAGCCAGTTCTACAATTCAAGTCGCTGACTCTGCCAACGAGTTCACAGATGGGCAGGCTTCCGGCTGTGATAATGCCGCCTTCGCTGGTGATGTAACCATCCCGGACGGCACACAATTCGATTCTGAAACCCCATTCACCAAAACCTGGCGATTGTCCAACACCGGCTCTTGCACTTGGAACTCGGGATACTCGGTAGTTTTTGTTAGCGGAGAGGCCATGAGCGGTATCAGTCCCCAAGCCCTGACATTCGATACTGGTCCAGGATCATCGCGCGAAATCTCTATTGACCTTGTTGCTCCAAAAACTCCTGGCACCTACACGGGGTATTGGCGCCTTAAAAATCCCGCCGGGGAACTCTTCGGGCATAGTTTCTATGTTCAAATTGTTGTCAAAGGCAATAGCAATACCACCCCCACAGCAACAGCCACAGGCCCAACTAGCACACCAAGTCAAACAATTGCCCCAGGTACAGGCAAGGCAGATTTGTCTATAACCAGTATGGCCTTTGATCCTTCCCCCGAGAGAGGCAAGACATTTACCGTTCGAGTTGAAGTTCAAAACAAAGGCGGTACAGACGCGGGCTCATTCGTGGTTGAGTGGTGGTCTGATACTAATAATGATAATGCGGACACCAAGAAAGTCTGGAATGTTTCTGGGTTGGCCGCCGGCACAACCAAGACACTCGAACATACTTGTGAATGTTATGATAATGCCGGAACGTATTCATCTAGAGCATTAGCTGACGCTACCGGGACCATTGATGAAAATGACGAAAGTAATAATGATATGACAATCACGGTCAACGTCCAATAGCAGTAATCGCTGGTTCATCAACGACACTTTTACAAACATGAAGCACCCCATATTTAAGAAATATATAGATTTTAAGTAGAAAATAACTCCCGGCACTCTTATGTCGGGGCAGCGAGAGAGTGCAAGGAACTCACTCTCTCGCTGTTACTCGCAAAAATAGGGTTCCACAGAAATGGGGAAAGGGGGACGCGAAGTGGGGGGATGGGGATAAAAAAATAAGACACACCTAGATTATTAGATTCGGGGTGTGTGATGTCTTTCTATTTTGGGAATTTTTTTATGATATTCAACTTTTTGTAATGGGTAAATTGATGTTGAACATTTCGTCTTGTCATTCCGAGAAGCGCAGCGACGAAGAATCCCTGCAAGGTGGAGCTAATTTATACCTGCATTGGCTCAATTGAATTGAACGTATCAGGGATTCTTCGCTCCGCTCAGAATGACATAAGTGTTCAAAGTGTTATCCCCCATTACAGTATATTCAACTTTTACAAAAAAAGGGCAAGTCAGGTAAGAACACATGCCTTAATCCAGTCTAAGCTGAAATCGAAATTGAAGGAGAAAATAATGTCGAAGAAAGCTTTCATTAGTATAGGAATTTTTATTCTCTTGACCGCAATTATCGCGGCCTGTTCACCCCAAACATCTGAGGAAACAAGTATTCCTACGGAACCCGTTGCCGTCGAAACAGAAGAGATCGAAGAAGCCGACGAAGAGATGGCCGAAGAGAACACAGCCGCACACTCTGATGAAATGGGAGAGGAAACTGCCGAAGCAGATACAGAATCAGACGCTGAGCAGCCAATGGAAGAATCCAGCGTTTCAGGCGTGGTTGCTTTTGAAATCGCACAAGCTGAATCCGAATCTCGCTTCTCACTAGGCGAGTTATTGCGCGGCAATCCCAAGACTGTGGTCGGGGTAACAGACCAAGTAACTGGTGATTTACAAGTTGATTACGATAACCCAATGAATTCTCAAATTGGGGCAATTCAAATTAACGCCGATACATTGACTACAGACAACAATTTCCGTAATGGGGCCATCCAAAAATTTGTCCTTGAAACCAGCCAATATGAATACATTACCTTTACCCCAACATCAATTGTAGGGTTGCCCGAAAGCATCACTTTTGGCGAGGCTATTTCTTTCACAATTATTGGTGACCTGAACATAAAGGATGTTACCAACCAGGTAACCTTCGAAGCGAAGGTAACACCGGTTTCCAATACACGCCTGGAAGGCTATGCGTCTACTATCGTGGCCCACGCAGACTACAACATAACCATTCCCGAAGTGCAGCAAGTCGCTGATGTGGATGAAGAAGTACTGCTGGAAATCGAGTTTGTCGCTGTACCTGTTGGAAATTGATCAATTAAAATCTTTTATGCCCCAAACTCCCTGATCACCGTCGGGGAGTTTTATTTTTAAAACCCGGCAGCCCAGAAGGATGTTAAATGATAAAATTTGGTTCGTGTTCATGGTCGGTGTGTAAACCTGCTTTCAAATGAATACGAAATAAGTCAGGAGTTAATCTAAATGTATATTGACCCTTCCACCGGAGGAATGCTTTTCCAAATACTAGCTGTTTTGTTTGGGGCAATTTCGGGCATCATCCTCTTATTCTCGAGCAAAATTAAAATGGGGTATCGGCGCTTTCTGCGATACATCCGAGAACGAGGCCAAGAAGAATCCAGCGAACTCAGTACTGAAGAATAAGCGCATATGAATACAGTCATTTTGGGACTTGATGCCTTTGATCCCAAGGTTTTCGAGTCTATAAGTGAGCAAAATAAGCTACCAGCGCTGACGAAGCTTGCAACCCAAGGTGGTTATGCGCGTTTTGCCGTTTCCAATCCCCCACAGAGCGAAGTTTCTTGGACAAGCATTGCAACGGGTTTGAGCCCTTCTGGGCATGGCATGTTCGATTTCGTCCACAGAAATCCAGAGAGCTATAATCTCTATGTTTCTCTACTCCCGACGAAATCCACCCGCTTAGGCACTGAATTCGCTCGTCCATATACCAGCCATACCATCTTCGATGAAGCCATCGATCAGGGTTATCCTGCCACAGCACTCTGGTGGCCGGCGATGTTTCCTGCTCGGTTGGATTCTCCCATCAGAAATATTCCCGGTTTAGGCACACCAGACATCCACGGGAAATTGGGCGTAGGGGTGGGTTTTGCCAGCGATCCAGATTCTCCCCAAGAGGATCAGAAGGTTCCCATCCATAAGCTAGCTGCCATTGGCCAAAATGATTTCACAGGTGATCTGACTGGCCCATCCCGCCAAAAATCGAACCAGGCACAAAAGACTTCCCTGGAATTTCAAGTCTCCTTTTTGGATGATAATCTCGCTATCTTGTCCATTGGCAATCAAAAATTCGAGATCAAACTTGGCCATTGGAGTCCAATTATTGAATTGAAATTCAAAATGGGGCTGATGGTTTCAGTGAGCGCAATCACCAGAGTAATCCTGACCCATGGTTTACCTTCTCCAAAACTGTACTTCTTGCCACTGCAAATCCATCCCCTGCACTCACCATGGCGATATGCTTCGCCGCGCGGATTCGTCAAGCAAGCCTGGGGCGATTCGGGTGGCTTCTTATCCCTGGGATGGCCGCAAGATACAACTGCTCTTGAAGAAGGCCTGATTTCAGATAATCAATTCCTGGATTTGTGTCATCAGATATTTGAAACCAGGAAACGGGTTTTTCTCAATAACCTGGACCGCTTCAACGAAGGACTTTTGGCTTGCGTCTTCGATACGTTGGACCGTGTTCAGCACATGTTCTGGCACGACCGTCCCGACATTGTCGAAGAGTGGTGCATCAAGCTCGATACGCTTGTAGGGCAGGTGAACGAATTTACTGAAGCGAAAAACTTACACTTAATGGTCGTCTCTGACCACGGATTCGCAAATTTCAATCACAAGATCCACGTCAACCGTTGGTTGGAAGAAAAAGGTTATTTAGTGACCACCAGCTCAACTCCGGCCAAAAAGAGCCTATTTGATGTCGATTGGTCTAAAAGTCAGGCCTACGCCATTGGGTTGAACAGCCTTTACCTAAATCTCTCTGGCAGAGAAGGTCAGGGCTGCGTCAATGACGATCAAAAAGATGCAATTTTAGAAGAACTTCAACGCGAAATGGCTGAGTGGAAAAGCCCTGATGGCAAGGCTGTGCTCAATGCCATCATACCCAGCTCAGAGCTAGACGACGGCCCTTACGCCAAATATGCTCCCGATCTCATTCTAGGTTTCTCCGATGGGTTCCGCGCCTCTGCTGACACGGGTCTAGGGAAATGGGGCACAGATACTCTTGAAGTAAACAACGATCATTGGCATGCCGATCATTGTATCGATCCACAGCTTGTTCCAGGGGTTCTTTTTTCAAACCGAGGCTTTGGTGAAATTACTCAGCCTTCCTACAAGGAATTTCCGGAACTTGCCATTGGCATGACACCAAAAATTCAGGATACCGTCCCACCCCCCACAATCGATGATCAAGAGCAAGCAGATATCGAAGAGAGATTGAAAGGCCTTGGATACTTATAAATTCCCTTTCAACATTTTCAAATTCTCCAAAAAGAATTTGTGGACGTTATTCCTGATGGCTTCGCTCCCCACTCATGTGTGGACGATTATTCTGGTTCTTCAGGATTATGCCTGGATTACCGAACGCAATAATTCATGGGACGCCATCGGCGTAGGCGCTTACGGACTATTGATCGCCTTTGTGGAGGGTTTGTTTGCTTTTGGGGTGCTCATGCTCTTGAGCATCCTCGTACCCAAATTATGGAATGAAGATCAGCGAGTTGCCTTGTTATCCACTTTAGTGGTATTGGTAGGTATCTGGGGAATTATCAACCAGCTTTACTTCTTATCAGATGGAGTATTACCAGCCAGCCTCTCCCAATTTCTGATTATCACATCTCGTCCGTTGCGTGTAATCTATGCCATAAGTTTTTTCCTTGTTGCCACAACTAGCATTCTTCCTGCATATTTTATACTCACCTCAGATAAAGTGCTGAAGATCTGTCTCAACATCATAGAGCGACTTTCATTGTTAATGACCCTCTACTTAATCCTCGATATCGGGGGTTTGGTCATTGTGCTGTTTCGCAACATCTAATCTCATGAAATCATCCCTCTCTCGACGCGAATTTCTAAAACTGGCCGGGCTCCTCTCGATGAGCTATTCCATTCCACCTTCGATTTCGAGGGCGAGTGTTACAAACGATAATTCAAACGGCATTAACTTTCTCATTGTAGTATTCGATGCCTGGTCGGCATTAAATATTTCCCTGTATGGCTATAACCGTCGCACCACTCCCAACTTGGAGAGATTGGCGGAAAAGGCTATTGTGTACCACAATCATTTCGCCGGGGGTCACTTCACCACCCCAGGAACAGCATCTCTGCTAACGGGCACAACATCCTGGACGCATCGCGCCTTCAAACATAATGAAGTCGTGAATGCCTTGGCTGAGAATAACATCTTCAACGCCTTCAGTGGATATCATCGTCTGGCATACACGCACAACCCGCTTGCCGATACGCTGCTCCATCAATTCATGTCGGACATGGAAGAGTACACACCCTGGCCGGATCAATACTTCCAAAAAGATCCTTTAAATTTCACCCTATTCAAGAATGATCAAGACATTGCATCGCTAGGATGGCGGCGCGGGATGAAGCGACTCGAAGCCGGGCATGCGTATTCGCTTTTTCTCTCACAAATATACGAATATTTCATCACTAAAAAAGTCGCCGATATCGCGCCGAACTTTCCGCGCGGCATCCCTAATTACAGCGAATTAGGCTTGAACTATTTCACTCTCGAGCAAGGCATTGATTGGTTGTCCAGTTCACTTAACAAAGCGCCCCAACCTTTCTTGGGATATTACCATTTCCTGCCGCCTCATGATCCATACAATACCCGGCGGGATTTCATGGACAATTTTGCAAGTGAAGATTATCAACTGTCTGATAAGCCAATACATCTTTTGGATCAAACTATCCCTGATGATAGAATGACCGACAATCACCGCTGGTACGATGAATTCATCCTGTATGTAGATGCCGAATTTGCGCGGCTCTACAATCAATTAGAGCAAAATGGTATTCTTGATAACACCTGGTTGATCCTGACTTCCGATCACGGCGAAATGTTCGAGCGGGGCATTCTCGGACACACTGCGCCGCTCTTTCACCAACCCATTGTACATATTCCATTGATGATTTTTCCACCAGGACAAAAACAGCGTGTAGATATTTTCGAGAAAACAGAAGCCATCGACTTATTGCCAACACTCCTACAACTAACCAAACAGGATATTCCTAGCTGGGCTGAAGGGGTTGTCATACCCCCATTTGACAGATCAATACCCAACGCTGACCGTGATATCTCCACCATCCAAGTTGAGAAGAGAGATTCAAATGGGCAAATTGAAACAGCCAGCGCGATGCTGGTGAGGGGAGATTACAAATTGATGTGGTATTTCGGCTATGAGCTACTGGAAAACGATCGCCAGTATATCGAGCTTTATGATCTCGCCAATGATCCCGAAGAAAAACAAAACCTTTATCCATCTCACAAAAATATTACCAATGAGCTCTTAGGAACTCTCAAAGGAAAGCTCCAAGTGCTCAATCAGTCATACCAATAATCTCGTCCCGGAATTCTCAAGTGAGTCCTTTTTCCAAAATATACAAGGCCATACCATCACATTTACACAAATATCAAAAGCTAATCGATATATGTGTTTTGCTTTGTATCCTGGCCTTTGCTTTCTTTTTCACACTCTTCGTGGGGAGAAGGGGATTTTTCCCATTTGATCAATCGATTGTCTTCGATGGCAGCTATCGGGTATCCACAGGACAAATTCCGTTCAAGGACTTCGTGATTCCCTTCGGGCCGATGACTTTTTGGCTTCAAGGGGGGATTTTCAAGCTCTTTGGGGCAAGTTATGCGAGCTATATTTTTGGGGCCGCAGTCATCAACTCACTTGTAACGGGAATATGCTTTTGGATACTACGAATTATTTTCCCCAACAGTAAACCAGTTGCCTGGTTAGGAGGTATCCTGACAGCGATTTGGTTTTACCCACCTTTTGGAACCCCCTGGCCTGAACAAACCGCCTTTTTCTTTGCCTTCATTGGTATGCTCGGAATATCCATCGGACTGTTGAATCACAACCTACCAAGAAAATGGCAGCGAGCACTGTTTTTAGTATCTGGCATGGTCACTTTTGGCGCGTTCATCAGCAAACAGAATGCCGGGGCTTTCATTGTGCCTGTATTTGCGATCCTTTTCATCATCACAAACATCGAAGAAATCTCGAAAGGTGTTATCGATTTCATTATTTTCTCTTTGGGGTGGTTGATGGGATTGATTTCATTTGCACTTTGGCTCTTTCTCCGATCTGATTTTTCGTTATTATTGAGATATTTCTTTGAGATCCCTGCTCAAGAGGTTAGTGATTTCCGCTTACCAGAAAGCTTCCTTGAATTGGTGCAATTGATCTTTGTGGGGAAAGCGCCAATTACGATCATCGTTCTTTCACTACTATCATCTCTAATCGCCATTACAATCGTATTGTTCAATAAGGGTGCAAAATCTTCTCCAACTCGAAGGGTAGCAGCAGTATTAATACCATCGCTATTTCTCTATCAAAATGCCTACCTGATCACTTCAAATAACCAACCAGAGAATGCCATTCCTTTCATCGGAGTAATATCAGCAATTGGTTTTGGATTATTGCTGCCAGCCAAATCGCAAAATGGATCAACCCCAAGCCAATCTTCAAAGCTTGCCACGAGCTTGAAGCTGATCGTTGGGGGCATTCTCACGATAATGATGGTAATTGTCTCGGTATATGGACTGAGTGTTGCCTCCTCCCGTCAAGTTCATAACATTTTCAGCGAGTCTGTCTTTGGCCACCCCCTCGAATCTGAAAGACTCGCTGCACTCCGTTGGGCCGTGCCCACACGAGTAGGAAATCTCATTACTGCTCAAGATGTCAATGACGTAGTGAATTGCCTTGAAACTCAGGGAGAAAATTTCTTCGTATTTCCTGATTTCACCATGCTATATGGAATTGTCGGTGCTCCATCTCCCCAACCTCTGCTGTGGTTCCACAGCGGACTCACCTATTCAAAATCATATGATCCCATGCTCGATTCCTGGATCGTTGAAGAATTACAAGAAAACCAGGTTGGCATTATCATCATCGAAGAGCAATCCTGGTTCCACACTGGAAGAACATTAGACGATTTTCCCCAATTGAGTTCATTCATCAATGACAACTTCGTCTATCAACAAAGGTTCGGTAACTTTCTTGTATTCAATTTTCAAGATCCATAACGAGTTATTATCCTCAGTGGAATATCACAAATCAAAAAGCCTGGCATCGCAAATTGAAGCCAGGTTTTTTGATTATCAACGGAGTTTAGTTCAAGCGTTCTGGACTGCTGGAAATGCTTGATTGGCGCGCCGGAGGCCAAATCCGATGGCAATAAAATAGAGTAAGTAACCCAAGACTTCCGTCAGCGATGGATTACCGTTATAGCCAAACAGCGATTTGAGCACCAACCCAAAGGTTGATTTCTCATTCACAACATGGTTGATATCCCAAACATGCTCGATAATTGAAGGAACCCAACCCACTTCGTTGAACTCGTGAATCCCATGTGCCACCAAGCCCGCCGCAAACAAGATTAATAAAACACCTGTCACCTGGAAGAAACGTTTTAAATTCAGACGGATTGTGCTGGCAAAAAGCAACCAGCCTAACAGCACAGCAGTGCCTAAACCCAAAATCGCACCAATCAGCGTTTGTTGAACTGAAGTAGTTATTGATGCTGCGGTGAGAAAAAGCGCTAATTCAATCCCTTCCCGAACCACAGCGACAAAAGAGAGCAAGAAAAGGGCTTTCTGCCCTCCACCTATCGCCGCTCGACGAACATCAACTTCAAGTTCGGCCTGCATCGTATGCGCCTGACGCTGCATCCAAAAGATCATCCATGTAAGCACCCCGGCAGCGATGAGCATCGTAAATCCTTCGAAGATTTCCTCAGCTTCGCCTTCAAATGTTGCACCTACAGCATTGAGCAAAACAGCCCCCAATATGCTAACCAATACAGCACTGCCTAAGCCCATCCAAACTACAGACTTCAATTGTGTCCGGTTGACCTTTCGAAGCACGCCCAATACGATACCAATAATCAGGGCAGCTTCAAGTCCTTCTCGTAAAGCCAATAAATAACTAGGAAACATATTTTCTCCTGAATTTAGATAAATTTAGTCTTGTTACACAATTGTATCAGTCGAAAGGTCACGCCACAATGTAATTTTTATCAATTTTTCCAAGTTAATTGTTACGAAGGAAAATGACGCTTGACACACAAAAACTATTAAAATAAAAAGGCACACCATAGGGCATGCCCTTCGAATCACATTACTGGTGAAATAATATTATCGTTTCTTTTTTCTTTTCTTCTTTGCCCCCCTATATGAAGGCGCAGTAATGGCACAAATCACGCTTAGGCGCGTATCCCGCATGCGGCTGAGCAAACGTGGGTCCATCTCATCCTTCAGTTCTGGTGTCGTGATCACTGTGGGCAGTTCGGCGTTGTACCGATAATTGAATAGCTGGTACAGTTTTTCCCTAGCCCAGGGAGTCATGTTTTGGGTTCCCAAATCATCCAAGACCAAAAGCTGCGCCCGTTTGACATCCTCAAAGAGACGATCCATGCTTACCGAACTGCGCGGCCCAAAAGTGGCCCGCAAATGATCCATCAAATCAGGCACGACTACAAACATGGGCATATGGCCCTGGTTGGCGCGGAAATTAGCAATCGCGGCGGCCAAATGGGTTTTGCCACAACCATAGGGGCCAGTCAACACCAGCCAACCCTCAGGCTGTTCCGCAAATTCACGCGCCTCGTCAAAGGCACGCTTAAGGCTTTCAACTTGATCACCCTGAAGATTTTCTTTCTCTCTGAAGTCAATGGCCGTAAAAGTCAGCTTATGCAAAAAATCCATCGAGGCAGAGAGAGTCGAATGACCCAGCCGATCGTTTTCGGGACGGCGGTAATCTTGCGCTTTAATAATAACTCGCGTCACTAAATCGGGGTCGTCTAGACGCGATCGGATACGCGGTTCCATCTCTTCAATGAGCAAATTTGTTGTCACTACCAGCGGCAGCTTATTAATATAGCGATAGTTCAATATTTGGAATAATTTCTCTTGCGCCCATTCGGTGGCATTCTGTGTGCCGAAATCATCCATGATCAACAGGGGTGCGGTGCGAATTTCTTCGAAGCGTTGTTCAAAGGTGGCATTGGGATCATCATAGGAAAAGCGCAAACTGTCTAGAAGATCAGGTACAGTAATAAATAAAGTAGCGATGCCCATATCGACTGCAAAATTGGCAATTGCTGCGGCCAGATGTGTTTTTCCACAGCCATAACCACCATACATCAACAACCACCCCTGGTGTGTGCGCGCAAACATCTGCGCCTGGTTGAATGCCTGTTCCAGAGAGTCAGCCAGCGCTGGCCTTAGCCCAACTCGGCCGCGCGGCCGAAAGTTGTCGAAATTCAAATGCTGCAGCTCTTCCAGACGACTGAGTGCAAAAAGACGCTTGTGCATGCGCCGGTCAAGATCCACTTTTCGACAAGAACAGATATGCATCTTGCCAAATTCCGGATGGCCAATGGGCACGTCTTGCCGAATAAATCCTAAACCCCCACAAATAGGGCATGACGGATCCCCAGGCAAATCCCGGATTGGAGCTTCCGACGAATTTTCAGTCTTCTTCCCAGTCGGCGTATTGTCGGCGATGTTCTTCAGGGTCTCGTCGATCTTTTCGGACATCATAACCTCTTTCTTGCCAGCGTCGTAAAATTGCCTCGATATAACGCCAGTTTCGAATGTTCTTTTGAACCGCAATGCGGAAGGCTTCCTCAATCCACTCGGCCGGATACGAATCTTCAGCTTCCTGAAGCGTCTCCGAAAGCAGCGGCGTGATCAGCCCAATATTTTGCTCATAGAGATGGTAAATCGTAGGTCGTTCTTGGGATAGAACCGACGTAGCTTGGGGAGAATCTCCGGGCTGCCAATTGCCTTTTTGGATTGCCTCTACAGCGGCTCTCCCCTTAGTAGTATTCAGGAAGAAAAGTACATCCTCTTGCGCTTCGACCTCTACTTGCAGGAAAATACCTCGGTCCACAGCGCGCTCAAGGGATTCGCTCAGGGTTGATTCAGCCTCCTCGGGCGTGGGGGCCAACCCAAACATAAAGCGCTCATCCGCTCGAAAATCAGATTCCTTCAAATAAAGGAAATTCCCCTCCATGCGTTCCAACCGCCACAGAGCATATAGCGTCACTTTGAGTTCCCCGATATCATCGACCTGGGGAAGTAACTCACTGAAAAACGGCTCAGGGATTGGCGTGAATCTCACTTTCCCATCAGGGAATCCCGCAAAAGTCATCAGGTCACCTGCTGCAGATCCACAACTCGAGTAGCAGCGTTCTCAAATTTAGCCAAATTTTTACGGAAGATCAACTGCACGCTGCCAATGGGGCCATTACGGTGTTTCGCCACAATCACCTCAGCCAGGTTCTGCTTGGCAGGGTCGTCTTCATACATCTCAGGGCGATAGATGAACATAACTATGTCAGCATCCTGCTCCAAAGAATTATGAACAACGATATCGTTGGCAACAAAATTATGGTAGCCGGGAACTTCCAGATCGTAAACATTTTCAACACCATCGTTTTCGATGGCAACAATTTTGTCCCAAAAAACATCACTCTGGCTGAGAGCCAGTAGTGGATCACTTTGCAACACATTTCCCACACGAAAAGCCCTTTTCCGGCTCAAATTCGATTTGTAAAGAGCCGTTCCACAATATTGCGTTCCAATCGAAGCCTGAAATTCACGCTGACTTAGTCCCAAAGCATAACGGGTTGGCTCTACAATTGAATGCCACGTCTGCTTAGGAATGATATCTTTGTTCGTGATATGGGTGCGATTCTGATAAAACGTTTGCAATGCTTCCAAACGATCTTCTTTTGGACCGACAACCCCAATGAAGTCCGCGAATTTGAGTACATCAGGTTTGCCAGTTATGGTTACATGCCATTGGTCTCTACCTTTACCCGGCTGTGGAACTCGACTCAAGCGGGCAACAATACCCACTCTCAATAATAAATGTTGAACATTCGAAGCCAACAGATTACTGCTGGTCATAAATCTGATCGTGGCGCGAGGTTTCTTGCGCCCAAACACACCCAATGTCCCGTCTGTTGCCCATAAATGTCGCAAGAAATGGCGAATGATCTCCGCGGGCTGCTCAAACATAATATCTGGCACACGCTTCTCATATGAGCGATATCCCCAGATGCTTAAATCATCCAACCACGCGGCAATAGGATTACGCGTCTTATGTGTCAAATGTTGAGCGGCACTCAGATAAACTTGTATCCATTGGCGTTCTGCCTTGATACGTGGAACGATATCATCGCCAAAAATTTCAACTGCCAGATCAGCAACAAGCCTGGCTAATTCACCATTATTCGTCGTATATTGAACTGCATGTCTGGGAAGCGTGCATCCATCACCAATCAGATGGCCAAGTAAAGCAGCTTCAGCCAGGGAGAGAGACGATTCTTCCGAAGGTAGTTGCTCCAATGTGCGCGGTAATGAAATATGATCACCTGGACTCAGTTCATCCAGTCTTTTCCAACCATCAATGGTACGGAATTTATGGTTTCCTGTGGCACGTATTTCTCTACCTAAGCTTGTTCGCAAACGAAATACAGGCTTCGTACCAGTGAACCATGCTTTACGAAAATCAGTCAGTTCAATTTTCCATGTCTCTTCATTGAGCGCCATGATTTTGGCATTTACGTTATTTTCAGCTAAGGACCGGATTGGCACTCGACATCCATCCGCCAGTTGCACAAGCGTATCACCAGTAAGACATCCACTTTCCCTGAGGTCAGACAACACCGGGCGTTTATCACCACGCTGCTCAACGGCACGAGAGAGCTGAGCCGCAGCCAGCACCGGCACCCTGAGCTCGCGCGCCAGAATCTTCATCTGGCGTGAGATATATGACACCTCTTGCACGCGATTTTCATTGCGAGTATCCCCAGACATCAACTGTAAATAATCGACAATGACCAAGTCGAGGCGGTGCTCGAGGTGCAGGCGCCGGCACTTGGTGCGCAGCTGCAGCGGAGTGATTCCTGGCGTATCGTCCAGAAAGATGGTCGTGTCACTAAGCACCTCGATGGCGTGAGTAAACAAAGACCATTCGTCTTCCTTGAGCTTGCCCATGCGCAAGCGCTGCGAATCGATCCCAGTCTCTTGGGAGAGCAAGCGCTGCACCAATTGATCATTGCCCATCTCCAAAGAGAATATGGCGACGTGTTTTTTGTGAGTCAGGGCAGCATTTTTTGCCAGGGAGAGGGCGAAACCAGTTTTACCCATACCGGGACGTCCAGCAATTATGAGCAGATCTGAAGGCTGCAGACCGCCAAGTAAATTGTCGATATCGATGAAACCGGTGGGCACGCCGCGAATTTCTTCATCCTTGCCAGCCAATTCGCTGATCTCATCATAATACTCGCTGAGCACCTGTTGAATAGGTGCCAGGTCGCGCGTCAAGCGGCGCTCACTGACTCCGAAAACAGCCTTCTCCGCGTCATCCATGACCGCTTCTAGGCCGGTTTCTTCCTCATAGGCCAACTTGGCAATTTTGTTGGCTGCTTCTAACATGCGCCTGCGTACGGCTGTCTCTTCAACGATACGACCATAAGAAATAGCATGCAGCGACGACGGAACACTGTTGATCAGCGAAGTGATATAGGAAGCTCCGCCAATTTCGGCCAATTGGCCTTGTTGATCTAGATCTTCCATCACGGTCAGTGAATCAATTGGGGTACGGTTCTGCTGCAAGCGAGCAAAGGACTGCCAGATCCAGCGATGACGGTGGATATAGAAATCCTCACCCTGCAAAAACTCAGCAACATCGTAATAGGCTTCAGGGTTGATGAGAATCGAACCGATGACAGCTTCTTCTGCCTCCCTGCTGTGGGGTACAACCTGGGGGCCAGCCGTCTGACTTTCAGTATCGGGAATGGTGTGAATACTCATAGTACAAAGTGGGGTAGCAACTCAAAGAAATGTAGGTACGTTTATATCATATCAACGTGCTTCCGAGTCGAAAAGCATATATCTTTAAACTTAAAAATTTCACAGAACAAAAACCGCTGACCATTGGCTAGCTCTGGTCAGCGGTCTGGTTCCAGAATTACACAGTACTACTTAGTCATCCTCTTCCTCGGCATCTTCGTCGATATCTAATCCTTCCAGAAAATCCTTGAAAATAGAGAGACGGGCATCCTCTTTGCCTGCCGCAGCCTCAACATCATCCATATCGTCAATAGAGATATCATCTTCATCGGGGACAATGCCTGCGCTTTCCATCACTTCACGAGAGACCAGGATCGGCACTCCGCTGCGCACAGCCAAATTCATCGCATCCGACGGACGTGAGTCTATATTGAGCACACTACCATTCACGTTGATGACCACATTGCCATAAAAGGTTTCATCACGCAGCGAAACTACTTCAATATGAGAAACCTCGGCGTTTAGTTCATCGATCACCTTCGTGAAAAGATCATAAGTCAACGGGCGAGAGACTTCGACATCTTGCAGCGCGATCGTCAGGTGTTCTGCTTCATACACGCCAATCCAAATCGCCAAATATCGTTCTGCCTCCAACTCGCGCAAAATGACAATGCGCTGTTGGTTCATCAGGCTGACTCGAATACTATCAATAACAACTTCTACCATCTCAGACATAGAGTACTCCACGTACGCTCAATGATTGGGTCATCGGAAAAATTCCTTGTACACCCTTGCTCTAAAGCCCATCCTCGGGCGACCCGGAGCCTGCACTGAGCAAAGCCGAAGTGTCGGGTCTTAGAGCAATTCAAAGCTCATTGATTGAGTTATTGAAAATTATTCTAACACGTGGAATATAGGGGCGCAACTAAGGTTAAGCTGAGAAAGGGTGCACACTATTATAATCAGCAGCACCCTTTTTCAGTATTACACTACACTCAAGATAGTCTGCCGACGCTCAACGTTGTCGCCAATCCCAACACGAATGCGGGCAATCGTGCCGGCGCGCGGCGATTTCAGCTCATTTTGCATTTTCATCGATTCCAAGATAATCAACACATCCCCCTCTTCAACTTCCTGACCATCTTCAACAGGAATCGCAACTACCAATCCAGGCATAGGCGCTTTCAAATAGAATTCCCCACCTTGTACCGGTCCACTGCCAAATGCCGATCGCAAACGATGCTCGCGCTCATCCACCACCGTAGCAGGATAAAGCGAACCTTGCAGCAGGACTTCCCAGCCGTCATCGTCTTCATAGACATAGGCTTCGTGGGATTGGCCATCAATTAACATAGAATACAATGGCTCTCCGCTGACTGATTCAAAATTCACTTTGCACGCCACACCGTCAACGACAATATTTTCTTCATCAATGACTTCGATGACAAACTCTCTCTCGCCAATGGTTGTAATATATTTCATAGTTTTATCTCGCCTTAGCGGTGAATGCGTTCCCAGCGACCCATCCACTTCCAGTTGCTGGTATCACGTTCGTTGCGCTGGATGACATGCGCGGAGCGTTGGGTGTGCTGGTGAGCCACCAGGGTGGCCAAGATAGCGGCTATATGAGGATGCGCTTCCTGCCCCTTGCGAGTCTTTTCCATGGAAAAACGCTTCTCTACAAACTGCGTATCAAATTGACCAGCCATGAATCGATGAGAATCCATCATGCTCTGATGAAAGGGGATATTAGTGCGCACTCCGACGATTTTGTATTCTTCCAATGCCCTGCGCATGCGCAAAATAACCTCAGCGCGCGTTTCGCCAAAAACAATCAATTTCGAAATCAAGGAGTCATAGTATGGGGAAATTTCAAAGCCAGGATAAACTCCCGTATCTACCCGAACCCCAGGTCCTGTAGGAAGCAGTACATGCGAAATGTAGCCAGTAGAAGGCATAAAATTGCTGTATGGATCCTCCGCGTTGACCCGGCATTCAATCGCCCAACCATTCATCTGAATTTCACCTTGCTTGTGACTCAGTGTTCTACCTCGAGCTATGCGGATCTGCTCCTTGACAATATCAACGCCAGTAACAGCTTCGGTGATAGGGTGCTCCACTTGCAGACGGGTGTTCATTTCCAAGAAGTAGAAATTCTTCTCGCTATCGACCAAAAACTCAATCGTGCCGGCATTGACATACTCCACCGATTGGGCAGCCCGCACGGCAACTTCGCCCATCTTTTGACGTAATTCTTCATCCACAAACGGAGAAGGAGATTCTTCGAGTAGTTTTTGATGACGGCGCTGCAGCGAGCATTCGCGTTCCCCGAGGTGGATTACATTACCGTGTGTATCTGCCAGGATCTGGAATTCGATGTGGCGCGCGCCTTCAACCAGTTTCTCAAGGTAAACATTTCCGTCCCCAAAAGCGGATTCCGCTTCCCTTCGTGCTGATGCCAACAATTCAGGCATTTCTTCCAAATAATTAACTTCGCGCATACCCTTGCCACCGCCGCCAGCTGTGGCCTTGATCAATAGTGGGAAGCCAATCTCTGGCGCGATCTTGAGTAAATCTTCATCACTCAGGGCTCCTTCAGCTTCGGTGCCGGGTACCACGGGCACACCCGCGGCAGTGACCGTCGCCCTGGCAACACCCTTATCCCCCATGGCTGCTATCGAGGATGGTTTCGGCCCGATGAAAGCAATGCCTTCATCAATGACGGCCTGGGCAAAATCCGCGCGCTCAGCCAGGAAGCCATATCCAGGATGGATCGCCGAAGCGCCACTCTTTTTGGCAATCTCGATGATCTTGTCGCCGCGAAGATAAGAATCGCGTGAAGGAGCCGGGCCTAGCAGATAAGCTTCATCGGCATAACGCACATGCAGCGCTTTGCGATCCGCATCGGAGTAGACGGCGACAGTCTCTAAGCCCAGTTCACGGCAAGCTCGCAAAATACGGACGGCAATCTCACCGCGATTTGCTATTAAAACTTTATTGAACATAAATTCTCCTACTAAGGTGTTGCGTGCTATGTGCGAACCTCTCTCGCACTCCGCACTTCGTACGTAGCATGTAAAAATCTAAGGAGTCTTGTATTGAATTTCTCAGGTTCATCTTGCGGCAGCATATGCCCAGCACCCGGTTCTAACCACAATTCAGCGTCGGGTATCGAATTGGCAATATCAATGGCGTGTTGGGGTTTAGCATGCTCATCATCTTCGCCTTGTATAACAAGCGCAGGGCAAGATATATTTGCAAGCAGAGGACGCATATCCCAACTCAACGCTTCGGGCATATGCCAGCCATCGAACCAGTTATTGAAAACAAACTCAAACTTATCACCATGAGCACGCCGCATACCGTTACGAAAACGCTCATCTCCCTCAAAAGCAGCTTTAATGCCCAGAATCCCAGGTTCCATCTTTGGCTCGAGGTAAATATGCGCGGCAATGGTGACCAGACACGCAACCTTCTCAGGATATTTCTCAGCGAAATAAAGCGCCAGGGTGCCGCCATCGCTATGACCAACTAAAGTTGCAAGTTGTAAGTTGCAAGTTGCAAGTATGGAGTTCAAATCAGCCAGATCATCTTCGAAACCAGGTACATCCAGATGCGGGCGCGATTCGGATTGGCCATAACCCCAACGATCATATACAATCACACGATAGCCTGCTTCGACGAACGCAGGCACCTGTCCCCGCCAGGCACGAGTCGAACCAAGCCCATGATGGAGAAAAACAACTACCGGGGCGCCCTCGGGGCCGTGGGTTTCGATGTGGAGATAGTGGTTGTGGACTTTCATTTCAAATCTGCTAGTCGCATAGTCTCATGGTCTTATAGTTGGGGAAACAGTCTATTCGACTACAACGGGATACAACCGTGCTTCTTGGGCGGGTTGGTATCTCGCTTGTTGGCCAGCATCTCCAGGGCATTGATCAGCCGGGGACGCGTGTCGCGCGGTTCGATGACATCATCGATATAGCCTCGTGAGGCGGCTACATAGGGGTTGGCAAACTTTTCACGATAGTCGGCCACAAGCTCATCTTTGCGAGCTACAGGGTCATCGGCTTCTTTGAGTTCATGACGGAAGATGATCTCAACCGCGCCTTCAGGGCCCATCACAGCCAATTCGGCAGAAGGCCAGGCTAAGTTGACATCGCCGCGGATGTGTTTGCTGCTCATCACGTCGTAGGCACCACCGTAAGCCTTGCGGGTGATGACGGTCAGCTTGGGAACAGTAGCCTCACAATATGCATAGAGCAGCTTCGCCCCAGAGCGAATAATACCGCCATGCTCTTGATCAGTACCAGGCAGGAAACCGGGTACGTCAACAAAAGTCAATATTGGAATATTAAAGGCATCACAGAAACGCACAAAGCGTCCGCCTTTCTCCGAGGAATCGATATCCAAAACGCCGGCCAGCACCGATGGCTGGTTGGCAACGATCCCAACACTGTGTCCGCCTAAACGGGCAAATCCAACCACGATATTTTGGGCATAAGAGGCATGGGTTTCGAAGAACTCGCCGTTATCGACAATCAGGCTGACGACATCTTTAATATCATACGGCTTGCTGGGGTCATCTGGAATGATTTCGTCCAGCCCCTCTTCACGGCGCAAGGGATCATCTCCCGTATCAATGAAGGGGGGATCTTCCATGTTATTCTGCGGCAGGTAACTAAGCAGTTTCTGCACCAGGAAAAGAGCATCGGCTTCGCTATCTGCGGCCACATGGCAGACGCCCGATGTTTCGGCGTGCACATCAGCACCGCCCAACTCTTCAAAGGAGACCTCTTCATGCGTAACCGTCTTGACCACATTGGGCCCAGTGATGAACATGTAGGATGAGCCGCGCACCATGAAGATGAAATCAGTGATTGCTGGAGAGTAAACGGCACCTCCGGCGCAAGGACCCATAATGACACTAATTTGGGGCACAACACCCGAGGCCAGTGTATTGCGCAAAAAGATATCGGCATATCCACCCAGAGATACCACTCCCTCTTGAATACGTGCACCACCTGAATCATTCAAACCAATTACAGGCGCTCCATTTTTCATGGCCATATCCAGAATTTTGACGATTTTCGCGGCATGCACTTCTCCCAGGCTGCCCCCAAAAACAGTAAAATCTTGTGCGAACACATATACCAAGCGATCATTGACCGTCCCCCATCCAGTGACGACACTGTCGCTTAATACTTTGCGTTGATCTAAACCGAAATCTGAAGTTCGGTGAGTGACAAAAGCATCGACTTCTCGAAAGGAACCTTTATCAAGAA
This sequence comes from uncultured Anaerolineales bacterium, assembly GCA_964419495.1. GTDB lineage: Bacteria > Chloroflexota > Anaerolineae > Anaerolineales > UBA11858 > NIOZ-UU35. The sequence continues at coordinate 29,298 of CAYQQX010000006.1, read as the reverse complement.
AGATATCGATACGTTCGCGGGCAGTCAGACGACCTTTTTGGTGCTGCTGTTCTATGCGCTTTTCACCGCCTCCTAAGCGTGCTTCAGCTTTCAATTCGCGTAAGCGATCAATCTTTGGATTCTCAGACATGAAGTTCTCCCAAATAAAGAAATAAATTCGGGTCTCAAGGAATCGCCGTGGTAAGGGCCCTAGGTAGGGGCCACATTTGGGGGTAGGGGTTACGGAGTACGACCCCTACCCCCAAATGTGAGGTCTCTCACGGCAATTCCCAAAGAACCATAAATTCGTTATGAGTTCTTAATTGAACCATATACCAGTCACGGGGCAGTTTCAATCTTTTTTGAAAAATCGGCGGCTTACAGGAAGCCGCAAAACAACAAAAGTGTACAGCAAACAAATAAGTGTCAGGCCCAGCACAAAGGGCCAGCGACCAGCGATAGCCGAAGGATCGGCTAAAAACAATCGATCCAGCCAGTAGTAGCTAGCATATGAAATCGCAGCAATCTGGGTAGCACTCCAAGCCCAATGGCGGCCAACCCACAATCCCCACACCAGGGGAATTCCTGCCAGGCCCCAAAACAAGTTCCTCAAGGCCAGGTATTGCGGTGGGACAGCCAGAGGTAGATCATTCAAGAACTGCCAGTTGCGCTGAGCTTCCAGGAAACCAAACCAGCCCAGGGATGTATAACTTAACACCAATAGGATTAGCGCCGTTACGAGAATGGGGCGTTTTGGTTTGGATTTTGGGTGTTGGATATTGGATATTGAGTTATGGGTATCAGTTGCCATTGAGGTCAAGGGAGCGGCACATCAGCTGGCTTTTCGGGGCGATAGGCATCCCCACTGCAAGACCAATTCCAGTCGGCGATGGTGATATTCTCAACTTTGGCATTGGGCGCAACGAGAACTTCAACCAAAGGTTGCCCACATGAGGGCACCTGCCCGGTATAGCCTGCGGCGACATAGGGTTCTCCCCCTACCCCCTGACCATAAGCCACCACATGATACTTGCCTGGATACACCGTCATCTGATAATTAGGATGCCCGGTTAAGGATGTTTGAATCCACCAATAGGTGCCATCACCCAGGTTGAAGAAGACAACTACCACGGGCATGCTGTTTTCAACTACGGGATCATTCATGTAAGGCGGCGCTGAGGACATATCCACCACTCCCGAGATCACACCAGGAGTGTTATCCGCGCCCGCATCAGGCAATGCGGCCGGTGGCTGGGCATCCGGTGAACGGTAAATGTGCGGCGCGATCCACAAGGCGTAATCGGTTGAGGGATCTTTATCGGCATCACGTACGGCCAGCACAAGCTTGACGGTTTGCCCGGCTAATGAACTTAGATCAATGGCCACCGTTTGTGGGCCATCACCAACTTGGTGATCCCAAACCCAATTGGGAGTCTGATATTTGCCCGCAGCATCAAAATATTCAAGCGAATATTCCACATTGCAGGCAGCATCGCCCTGACAGGCTAGCGTAGCGCGGAATTGATCGCCTGGCCAAATCACAAATTCAGGGTAAATGCCAAAGATGGCCGTCCCCCCGCCCCCTTGCTGGGGCACAACGATTAGTGATGGAACTTCGACAGCCGTATTGCTCTCAGCAAAAGCTAAATGTGTGTTGGTGATATAGCCCTGCTCGATTTCATCTAAATTGCTGGGGCAAGGTGAGATATTGCTGATGCTGTTGGCCCATTGTGCTTCACAGACATTGGCCACAAAATCATAGGCTATGGTGTCAGCTTCAGGGATGGGTATTTGTGAAGCCGGAGGTGGCGCGGTAGTCGGGGAGGGTTCAGTTGTGGCTGTTGGTTCTGGGGTCGAGGTTGGAACATCGGTTGGCACTTCGGTGGAAATAGGTGTTACAGTATCTGGTGGAATAGCTGTTGGCGTTGAGGTTGCGGCAAACAGATTACATGCCAACAAAATGAATAAAACTAATATCAGGAACACAATTCTTCTATTCATCGATCTTCAATCATCAATCGCTAATCATTAGAGTTATCTTGCCCAATTGCTTCCCGTTCTCTAGCCGAGACTGTGCGGCGGCGGCGTCTTTCAATGGAAAGGTTTTGTCCATGGCAACGCTGAGTTTACCAGCAAAGACCAAATCCATCACCGTCGCAAAATCTACCCTGGTGCCCATGGTCGAACCGATTAATGAAAGATGCTTGCTAAATATATATCGGTTATCGATCTCAAATTGGGGTCCGCCAGTATTGCCTACCGTTAGGATTCGCCCCCCTTTACAAACAGCGCGGAAACTCAAAGGGAAAGTCGTTCCCACATTATCAACGACCACGTCCACGCCGCGTCTCTCCGTCATGCGGTATATGGCCTTCGACCAATTCTCTTCTTTACTGCGGTCGATCAAATAATCCGCGCCCAACCTTTCGGCAACAGCTAATTTCTCGGGGTTGGTACCAATCACGTAAACCAGCGCGCCAGTGAATTTGGCAATCTGAACGCAGGCAGTGTTGACTCCACCCGAAGCGCCCACAATCAACACTTTCTCGCCCATGCGCAAACCCCCACGAGTGATCAGGGAATGCCAGGCCGTGTGAAAGACCAGCGCGGCTGCCGCGGCGGTGGCGGCATCAAAATTATCGGGCAAGGGGTGCAGTTGATGTTCGGGAACGACCACGTATTCGGCATAGGTACCGCGGATGGTTTCTCCTAATAAGTGCCATTTGTTGCACAGATTATCTTTGCCATTGCGGCAATAATCGCACACACCGCAACCCATATTGGAGTTGATCACAACACGATCTCCAACTTTCTAACTTTCAACGCCCTCGCCTAAGGTAGCAACTTCTCCAGCGCCATCCGCGCCTGGGATATGAGGATATTCGAGCTTGATGCCCGGCCAGCCCTCACGCACCCATAAATCAAGTCGATTCAGGGCCACGGCTTTGAGCCTGACTAACACTTCTCCCGGTCCGGGTTCGGGTGTGGGGAAGTCAGAATATTGGAGAACTTCAGGACCACAGTGTTCGTGAAAGATGATTGCTTTCATATTACTCCAATAACTGATACGGTTTGTAGTAGGGCACGAGAGTGCCCGTAGATTACCTACATGACGCACTAGCGTGCGTCACTACAAACAATACTAGGGAATCTCAATCTCCAGATCTTCAGACCACACATCCGGCTGACCATAAGCATCAACCAGGGGTTGATCAGACTGGACACCCAAGCGGCAGAAATAGCGCCCTGAAGGCAGGTTGAAATTGACGATTCCCTGCTGGGCGGGGGTGGCAAGCGGGTATGTCTCTTGATAGACAACTTGTCGATAATCACTCACCGTTGGGGAGAAATCTGCATCTGTGGTGAAGACAACACTATCAATGAAAAGCGCCATAAAGCCTAATGGGACTTGATCATAGGGGCGGGTGATGCTCCAAAGCTGATCGCCTTCGAAAACTGCAAATGGGCCGATGCGCTCCCAGACCCATTGGTTGGTATTCTCTTCAGGCGTATTTGCAAAGTTCAAGGCTGTATCCATCAACTGTAGATATCCAGGCGATTCATCAACCACACGCTTGTAGTATCTAATCCATGCATAAACATTTTCCCCCACGAGAAAATCTGTGCGATATTGCGCGGCCTGGCTGCCATAACTATCGACCAGATATCCTTCTCCATCCCACCCGCTGACAAAAGCCACGTCAGCGCCCCATCCAGGACCCCAGGAGAATTTTTCAGCCTCAATCCAGATGATTCCTTCACGATCTTGTTCACAGGCTACGCGCAGTGACGATGTTGTTCCACCGCTCAATTGCCAGGCTAATTCTGGCGAAGGGTTCTCTTCATCGGAATACGCTAACTGTAGACGAACCGGAACACATGATGGCCGAGATAGCACTTCAGCATCGAGACGATAGCGATCGAAGAAATGGCCTTCCCTTGAAACTGCCCCCAGGGTAGCAGCGGAAGAGTGTCTCGCGCAGGGCATCCCATTGTTCACGTTGAGATGATGTCTCCTGATCAAGGAGAATATCCACGCGCTCCCAGCGCTGGGATTGCTCTGCCAGATGGGGCAAGAAATCTTCAATCGGAATCTGTGTATAGGTCTGATAAACCTCTTCCGCACCCAATTCCTGGCGCATATACAGCTCAGCGATTTGCCACTCATATGACAAAGGTTCATCGGCTCCGGGCCAATAGGGCATGAAGAGATGGGCATCATTTTCAGCAGCATCCAGGGCTAATTCGCCAATCTCACGGCGGATCTGCCGATCGGCGGGTTCGCCAACCCCGTTGAAGTATAGATAAAAGTTATAAAGCGGCAACCACGCCAAAAGGGCGGCCCCGACGATCCAGCCCAAAGATCGCAGGTTCGATCCCAATAGGCGTCCTACCTCTTTGGTCAGGATGAATCCACCCAGAGCGATTAACCCATACATGGCCGGCACACCGGGATAGTAGACGCGCCCAAAGGGCGAAGCGGTCAGCACGGGCACAGGGATCCATAGCAAAAACGCCCACAGAAGCAGCCACAGAGAAACACGGCGGCGCAAGGTAGAAATTGCGATTAACAAACCGAAGGCCAGCAAAGGTAGCAAAGCAGCATTGAAGAAAGGACCCTGGCGGTTGTAAATGAAATCAAAACGCGTTGCCACGAATATCGATTGAACGACTTCTCCCAGGTTCTCCCCGAGCGTCAGCCACCACTCGCCATCCCAACCCTTCTCGTTGATCTTGTAATAACTCAGGCGGCTTGAAAAATAGGGCACCAACAGTGGGATGGTGAGCAAAGGGGGCAGCAGAAAAGCGGCCAAATTGGTGATGCTTTTCTTCAAGCCTTCACGCTGCTGAATTTGTTCAATGATCAGGAGCAAAAACATCGCCAGGAAAATGGGCAGTACAGTGTCATAGGTCAGCAAACCTAAAGCCAGCGATATGCCACTCAGTGCGAAGATCTCCCAGCGCAGCTTGTGCAAAGCCAGGGCCAACAGCGCCAATGCCAGGATCGGCCATAGCTTGACATGACTCTCGACGTTGGCCAGGCGGCTGGCGCTGATGTCCATCACCGAAATGCTCAAGAAAAATGTCCCCAAGGCAGCCAGCGGGAGAGGCGCAATTTGTCGCAGCAGCCAGTAAAAAGCCAGCGTTCCCAACAAGCTGTAGAGCACTACCCCCACGCGCGCAGAGAGGATGCCTATATCACCAAGACGTTGGAACGGCGCTTGCATGTAAAAACTCACCGGCAGTGCATCACGATGGTACTCGCCACTGGAGTCATAATGACCGTCAACCATCATGGCTACCACTTCATAGATCCATTTGGATTCATCTCCCTCGACCCCATAGGGCACATGTGGCAGCGTATAAAACCTTCCGAAGGCAGCCAAGGCGAAGATGACTGCTAAAACGATCCACTCCGTGCGAGAAGGCCATTGCCGGGTGGTTTCCAGATCAGTTTTCAGTCGCTGGCGCGCTGTCACAGCCCACGAGATGAATCCCAGAATTGCCAGACCATAGAGCAAGGCCCCCATGGTCAGAGATTCAAAACTGAGCACCCACTGGCCCATCCCGGCTAAGGTCAGAGACGCAATCAGCAGGGCGACCTCACCGACGTAGCGCTGTTTTCGAAATTGCGCCCACCCCAGGGCAAGCAGACTGGAAATACTTCCTGCTAATGAGATTGCCAGCCCAACGTGGTTATCATTCTTATGCAGATAATCTCGCAGCCAATGCAGGCTGAAGAAAGGCCTTCCGGCTTGATTTGGAAGAATAGGAATTTCACCCCCCAGACGCGGTGGAGCAAAAAGGATCAAGTAGAGCGCGCCAACGATAAGCAGAACAACCAGGGCTAATCGCCATTTTTCTCCCCAAAGAGACATATACCAAGGGGTCTGCGATTCATCCCCTTCAGTGCTGCTGGATTTTTCTTCAGGGGGTTCCTGCTCCTTAAGGCCCTTCTCATAGCCTTTGAAGCGCGCCCAAAACAGCCAAATCCAACAAAGCGCCGCCACTACGAATGGCAGCAAAAGCATCCAGAGTGCAAAGTTTTCCATAGTTCCCCATCCCCCGTTTAAGGGAGATTTTAGTATCTAACTATAATTGCTTGAACCGGTCTTCGCGAAGCATGCCCTTGGGGTACCCGGCCGTGTTCGGCTCGGTCAGACCGACCTTAGCATGTTTCATGGATTGATATTTAGCGCAATCCTGTTTCCATACGCGAGATCACCAGGCGTTGGATTTCGCTGGTTCCTTCGTATATCTCGGTGATCTTGGCATCGCGGAAGTAGCGTTCCACAGGGTATTCCTTGGAGTACCCCATGCCGCCGTGGATCTGTACCGCATGATGGGCACAGAACATGGCCGTTTCAGCAGCGAATAATTTTGCCATGGCCGCTTCCAAAGTGTAACGTTTGCCCGTTTTCTTGTTTTCTTCCTTGGCCAAAGCCGCCTGATAGATCAACAAACGCGACGCTTCAATGCGCGTTTTCATATCAGCCAGTTTGAAAGAAGTGCCCTGGAATTGACCTATCTTCTTGCCAAATGCCTCACGTTCGCGGACATAATCAATGCTGGCCTGATAGGCTGCCTCAGCGATACCCAATCCCTGAGAGGCGATGCCGATGCGGCCGGCATCCAAGACTGTCATGGCAATTTTGAAACCCTGGCCTTCTTCACCCAGGCGATCTTCTACTGAGCAACGATAATCTTCAAACAGAATCTCGCTGGTGGATGAAGCACGGATACCCAATTTGGGCTCTTTCTTGCCCCGTGAATAACCAGCGTTTTCAGCGTCGATCAAAAAGGCAGTGATCCCTTTGTGCCCTTGTTCGGGGTCGGTCATGGTGAAAAGCACTATGAAATCAGCCACCGGCCCGCTGGTCACCCAGGATTTGCGACCATTGATAATATACTCATCCCCATCCCGCACTGCCCGGCTGCGCATGGTGGCCGCATCAGACCCCGACATGGGCTCGGTCAGCGAATAAGCACCAATTTTTTCGCCTGAAGCTACTGGAGTAAGGAATTTTTGTTTCTGTTCTTCTGTGCCAAACTTGAGTATGCCGTAATTGAATAAGGAATTGTTCACTGACATAATCGTGCCGTGCGAAGCATCAACTTTACAAATCTCTTCCAACGCCAGCACATATGACAGCGTATCCATCTCCGCCCCACCATACTCTTCTGGCACCTCGATCCCCATAAACCCCATCTCGCCCATCTTTTTGATGGTCTCGAGTGGGAAATCTCCCGTTTCATCAAACTCGGCAGCGATGGGGGAAATTTCTTTTTCAGCGAAATCGCGCGCCGCCATACGAAGCATTTCGTGTTCTTCAGAAAGCGTGAAATTTGGGCCAACAGATGTCATTTTATCCTCCATGGATGCAGTATAATCGCTGAATTGCATCCAAAATTATAGCATGCCTTTCTTACTCAACAGTTAATCGAAACTGCCGAAACACACAGATAAACGCAGATAAGAATCGATAAAATCAGAGTTCATCTGCGGTTATTATATTACGACTCAAATGAAACTTTTTTCTCTTAGACCTGCGACTGCTGCTGATATTCCCCGCATTCGATCTTTGGTAATTGCCGGCCATATCAACCCTACTGGTTTAGATTGGAAGCGCTTCATTGTAGCAATTGACGAACATGGAAAGGTCATTGGATGTGGTCAGATTAAGCCTCATCGCGATGGTTCACATGAATTAGCATCTATTGCAGTGGATCATACTTGGCGAGGCCGGGGGGTGGCGCGTGGCATCATCGAAGAGCTCGTTGCTTCCAAACAGGGACCCCTGTACCTGATGTGCCGTTCAGCACTTGGTTCACTCTATGAAAAATTCGGTTTTCGCGCCCTGGAATTCGATGAGATGCCCAGATATTTTCAGCGCGTCTCCAAGCTTTCGAGTATTATCGAAATTTTGCGTAAAGAGGGGGAAACGCTGCTGGTTATGGGACGTTAACAAGTTACAAGTTGCAAGTTGCACGCTCACGTTCAAATGGTTAACAGCCTGCTTTGCGTTCGAAGATATGTCGAAGTGAGCTATCGCTTTTCTGGCACCTGGCTCATGGCATATTCTGCCAAAGCCGTGATCGTCAAGCTGGGATTCACACCGGGGTTGGCCGGCATCATCGAGCCATCAACCACATAAAGCCCAGGGTAATTGTGCACCTGACAGTCCAATCCGATCACCCCTTCTTGATCATCCTGCCCAAAGGGAACACCACCCATAAAGTGCGCCGTAGTGGGGAAATTAAACAAGCTATCGGTGAAAGCTGCTTGAGATATTCCGTTAGCCTTTTCTGCCAAAGCGCGCGTGACACTATTGCCTATAGGGAGTTGGCGCGGGATAGGTTTATCCTTATCTTCTTGAAGCACAACGCCTTTACGAAAAAAAGTGAAGAAATTTCTCCCTAAGCGCACGTGAGTAAGATTCTCCGTAACCTGCATCACCAGCAAAATTGTTGTGAATTTCGCCCAACGAGAAAAGAACTTGGCGTACAGAAAATCAATGGGGTGACGAATGATCTCCCAAAATGTTTTCAGGAACTGGCCCATGATATTCGATTCGCCATCTACTAAGGGCATCGTCAGGGTGCGGATAAATGATGAACCATCCGAATAACGTACCGGCTCCACGCGAGTGACATCGTCGGCTTGGAAAATGGATGTTATGGCAATTCCTTGGGAGTGATCAATATGTTTGTCGCGCGTGGTCACCCCTAAGATGTTTTCACTGTTGGTACGCACGTGATCTCCCAATCGAGGGGATAGATCAGGCAGCGATTTGGATTGATCGCGACACTTTAGTAGCAACTCCAACGTACCCAATGATCCCGCCGAAACGACCACATTTCGAGCGCGCACCTGACCGGCAGGTTTCACAAACCAGGCCGTTGAACTGCGAATTTCAATCTCGAAATTAGCGCCGTCAGTTTGTTCTTCGGAAAGTGGTCGTATATCGCTGACTTTGACTTCAGGGAAGATCTCTGCGCCCCACTTTTCGGCAAAGTACAGGTAATTCTTCAAAAGCGTATTTTTGGCATTTTCCCGGCAGCCAACCATACATCCCCCACAATGAGTGCATCCAGCCCGCTCAGGACCATCACCACCAAAATAGGGGTCGGGGACAGTTACCCCCTCCATCTCGGGTTCCGAAAAGAAAACGCCAACCTCGGTGGGAATAAATGTATCTCCATACCCCAATTCATCAGCGATTTCTTTCATCTTCTCATCGGAAAACCACAGTTTAGGATTGGTAGCCACACCAAGCATATGACGGGCAGTTTTATAGTGAGGAGCAAGAACTGTCTGCCAATCCGCTAAATGATGCCAGCCTGGGGCCTGGAACATACGCTCGTCCGGCTCCATCAACACATTGGCATAGGTCAGGCTGCCACCGCCAACGCCGCTGCCATGCAAGGCCAGCAGCCCGTTTAGAAAAGTCATCTCGAAGAAACCGAAGCAGCGCAGTGCCGGCAGCCACAGAAACTTAAAGATATTCCAGTTTGTCTTGGGCAAATCTTCATCTTCATAGCGCTTGCCACGCTCCAAAACCAAAACCGAATACCCTTTCTCCGCCAGACGCATGGCTGAGACGCTGCCCCCAAATCCAGAGCCAATCACCACATAATCGTAAACTTCTTTCATCTATCCTCCATAATAATGGCTATCAGTTACCTTTAGCCATCATCTTTTTCAATCACATCGCGAGTAACATGTTCGATCTCTTCTAAGGTCGAGCCGCGGGCTTTCTCCAAGCGGGCAAACCTCTTGCTGAACTGATCCATGGCATATTCCATGAAGACATCTTCCACCAAGCCAAAGGGAACCGGATCATAGCAAGCAAATGCATCTCCAATCACACCCACCGCCGGGACCAGCAGCGCATTCATGGTGTTCTCCAACGGCTCCCAAAGAGTGTCGTCCGCGGCAACCAGGCGCGAAAGCAAGAAGATACCATATGCAATGTGGCGGGATTCATCCTGTTTGAGCAAGCCAATCCCTCGACGCAGTCCAGGCATCAAATCATTCTCTTCCAACATGGTGTAGAAGGCATGATAACCTGTCTCAGCCAGCACCCCCTCGACGATCATGTTATAGGTCACCGAGGCTCTGACCTGGGCTAAAGGGGATGAGTCATTTTCAAGGTTGCTTAACGCCTCTGGCAGCGCATGATAAAAAACTTCTTCGTAGTTCTCTGTGTGATAATGCCCCAAATCCCCATCGTGCCCAGTGACCTGATCAAGAAAACGTCTGAAAAATTCGGTATGCTTGGCCTCTTCAAAGAGGAAAGTCGTGAGGAAAAGTTCTTCCTCGAGACGGCCTTCTTTAGCAATCACCATGATCAACGGGAGTAGATCCAGCGTGACTGCTTCCTCACCAGCTTGAAACATGACCGTGAGTCTCAAGATCAGATCTCGTTCCTCGCCAGTCAAACCACCCCAATCAGTTTTATCTTTCTCAAAATTAATATCGCTGGGGTTCCAGATACCTAACTTTTTGGCTTTCTCATATAAGCGCATCGGGGGCGAATCCCAGCGCAATCCGCGAGATGTGGTAACGAATTCCTGATGTTTCACTTTTTGTGCCCGTACTTCCTATTCACTAAAAAAGGTGCCACAGATGAATAGGATGAACACTGATATTATTCTTCTATCAGCGTTTATCTGTATTCATCTGCGGTTTTATTTCAGTTCACTCCCCAGCGATCTGTTGTGACATCATCACCAGTTCAACCCGCTTGTCATACCCGACCTTCTCCCAAAAATCGATTGCACCCTGGTTATCACCAAAGACAAACAGATGGCATTTACCAATCCCTACGCGCATCAAGGCATACATGCAGCGTCCCACCAAAGAGCGTCCAATCCCCTGACAGCGGTGTGATTTAGCAGTCGACAAGTGGTGAATATAGCCTCTGCGGCCATCATGCCCACAAAGTGCAGCCCCTACAATTTTGCCTTCATCCACTGCCACAAAGCTGAAGCCTGGGTTGCGAGCCATGAAGCGTTTGATCCCTTCCTTTGAATCGGCGTCGCTCAGGCCAATACCCTCACTATCCTTCCACAGGGCGTAGACCGGTTCATAATCTGTGATCGTCATCTCGCGTATCTCAACACCCATACCAACCTCCTAAAAAATAGCATGTTTAAACATATAACGTTTGACATGCTATTTAGATACTACTCAATTTCCACTGCTAATGCAACCGCCTCTGCGCCGCCCAGGCACAGAGATGCTAAGCCGCGTTTTAGACCGCGATCTTTGAGAGTGTGGATCAAGGTCACAACCACGCGCGCTCCGCTGGCCCCAATCGGGTGTCCCAAAGCGATTGCCCCACCATGCACATTGACCTTATCCCAATCCCAACCCTGATCGGCTAAAGCGTAGCCATCGGCTAAAACCTGAGCAGCAAAGGCTTCATTGAGTTCGATCAAATCGACATCTGCCAAGGTCCAACCAATCTTCTCCAGCACAATCGGGATCGCTTTAGCAGGGGCATAAAACAAGTATTTAGGCTCTACGGCTGCCTGGCCGTAACCGACAATGCGTGCCAGGATCTTACTGCCCATTTCTTCAGCCTTGGCCCTGGAAGAGACCACCAATGCCGCGGCGCCATCATTGAGGCCTGGGGCATTCCCCGCGGTGACTTTACCATCCTTGACAAAGGCCGGGCGCAGCTTGCCCAACGCTTCCAGAGTGGTATCGCGGCGAGGGGCTTCATCGGTGTCGAACATTGTCACCGCGCCTTTGCGACCTTTGACCTCTATCGGAACGATCTCAGCTTCGAATTTCCCCGCATCGATCGCCGCTATGGCTCTCTTATGGCTGTTGTATGCCAGTTCATCCATGGCCTCACGCGTGACGTCGAACTCTTCGGCAATAAATTCAGCCGCATTGCCCATACCCCAATTTTCGAAAGGATCCCATAGACCATCGTGGAGCAAAGCATCCGTAAACTCAGCATGTCCGAAGCGCAGTTCACCAGAACGTCCACGCACAAAATATGGAGCGCGACTCATACTTTCGAATCCGCCAGCTACGAAGAGATCGCCATCTCCGGCGCGAATCGCCTGGGCTGAGAGCATTACTGCTTTCAAACCAGAACCACAGACTTTGTTCAGGGTGGTGGCGCCAACTTCAACGGGCAGCCCCCCAAAAATGGCTGCCTGCCGGGCTGGGTTCTGTCCTAAACCGGCCGAGACCACATTACCCATAAATACTTCATCGATATCTTTAGGATCAGGGATATCTGCGCGTTTTACGGCTTCTTCTACAACGATAGCGCCCAATTTTGGGGCGGTGAAACCACTCAAACTACCCTGGAATCTACCTGATGGGGTACGAACAGCACTCAGAATGACGGCAGCGGTGTTTTTATCGGACATAAATGAACCTCCTAAACTTAGCTATTGAATTGGTAATTATCTCGATCAATAACAGCCCCTGTGGTCAGTATTGTAGCAGAGTTTCAAGGCACAATGAATGGATGATTATCCTAATTTCTCGAATAACATTGTTAAAAGTTAATCACGACCAGTTATACGGCAAGCTTATCATATCTAGAAATATCACCAGGGGCTACGAGGCTGAAATTGCCTTAGAACAGCGCTTATCAGAAATTGAAGCGTTGAATGACAGCCTGCGATAGACGCAGGAACAGGTTGTAAAACAACAACGCGAGTTGGCAAAAAACGAGGAGCGACAACGCATGGCACGCAACTTACATGACTCAGTCAGCCAGACCATTCACAGTTTGATCTTGTTCACCGCAACCTTATCAACGACCATTGAAAAAGGAAATTTCGAATTGCCTCTTGACTTTTTAGAACAGTTGTTCTATAGTTAACTGCAGAACGCATGTTCTAATTCTATCAGATGACAGTTGACCTTAATAGTACCTGGAGGAGGTTTACCATGTTATCGCAAATGTCAATTTTTAGGGGAAAGATGCAAATGCGCCGCGGCCTGTTGTTTGGCATGCTGATCGTCACTGCCCTGTTGGCTTTCGAGGTCTTCAACTACTCGACGACCGATTTTGCCCTCACCGATGTGCTCGGCGAACTCAAATTCGTGGGTGTCCGCTGGGCAACGATCCTGTCTATCGCCTTCTGCGGTATCGATTTCGCAGGCATCGCCCGCTTGTTCACACCTGAACAGGGGCGCGATGAGCCTGCCGAGGTCTGGTACCTCTTCGGGGCCTGGATGCTGGCCGCCCTGATGAACGCAATGCTGACCTGGTGGGGCGTTTCTATTGCAATTCTCAACCACGATACGCTTGGTAATGCCGTGGTGGCCAGGGGCACAATGCTCAAAGTGGTGCCTATATTCGTGGCAATCATGGTCTGGCTGATCCGAGTATTGATTATCGGCACCATATCTGTCGCCGGGGATCGCCTCTTCAGCGAGGCTAACTTGAGCAGATCCAAGCGCAGCAACTCAAGAACCAGCCGCAGTACATCACGTAAGCCATCGAATCGCATTCGGCCTAACAGCTCAAATCGCCGTAACGCTCCCATTGACCGCACGGCTCGGGCGCGTTCTTCGTTCAGCCCAGCACCGAAGCCAACCTACGTCGATAGCGACTATGGTTCACAAGAGCCCACTTATCATCCCGCTTCCCGTAATTACAATGGTAACCGGGAGGGCCAAAGACCTCAATTCTAGAATTCAACTACGTGTTTCCTTACTCCAATGGCACGCATCGACACTCAACATTATGCCGACCTGGCAGCCCTCGAGGACTATTCTTCCGGGGGCTGCCTGCCTTTTTTCGCCCTTCCCCCACTCGCTGTAGTTGTAGTGGGTCTGATCATGGCGCTTGTGCTCAGCCGAGTAAACATCAGCACATCGCTCGCCAGTGAAATTGAAGAACCAAACTCATTCGAGATTGAAATTGAAGATCATAAATCGTTTATCGCGCCCTATGAAGAATACACAATCACCCAAGGGGTGCATGGTGCTTCATATGGTCACATGGCCATAGATTTGGCAGCGGGCAAAGGGGCAAAGATCAAATCGCCAATCAATGGTAGGGTAACAGAAAAATATACCGACCAATATGGGAATCCAACATTGGTCATCGAAAACGATAGGTTTCGGGTGACGATGCTGCATGGTAAATATTCCGTTTCAAAGGGCGAAAAGCTGTCCATTGGTCAGGTCATTGGCACCGAAAGTAATTTGGGGTACACATTAGATATGCAAGGCAGACCCTGTCAGGGTCGAAACTGCGGCTATCATACCCACCTGAATGTGTTTGATAAAAACTTGGGAACAAATGTAAATCCCCTTAATCTAATCAACAATTAATAATTTCCCATTATCAAATGTCTCGCGCTTACAACGATTATTATTCAGACGAGGCTCCCATGGTGGAATTCTCCACCGGGGGCTGCTTGCCTTTTTTTGCACTTCCACCACTCTTAGTCATCGTGGTAGGTTTGATTTTAGCGCTGTTTCTCACCAGAGTTGAGTGGAATGATACCAATACTCAAACCGCTGATCTCTCCAGCTTTGAACAAGCCCAACAGGTACAAGAAAAGAAGCTTTCAGGTGGATCGCGCATCGCGCCTCTCTTCACGGCCCAAATCCAGTATTGGGAGGCAGATATTGCCAACTGGAGCCAGAAGTGGGGATTAGACCCAAACCTGGTTGCAACCGTGATGCAAATCGAATCATGCGGTGACCCGCAAGCGGTATCCCGCGCGGGGGCTATGGGGTTGTTCCAAGTCATGCCGTATCATTTTGTCTCCGGGGAGGATCCATTTCAACCAGGGACTAATGCCCTAAGAGGGTTATCCTATCTTAAAAACGCGCTCGAGGCCCGAGAAGGCAGCATCAAATATGGGCTTGCGGGGTATAACGGTGGAATCACCGGAGCCAAGCGACCTGAAAATGTCTGGTCGAATGAGATGGATCGATATGTGTATTGGGGAACGGGAATTTATGCCGATGCCAAAAACGGCAAAGAGCACAGTGATCGTCTAGATGAATGGTTGGCCTTTGGGGGAGCGAGTTTATGCAAGCAGGCTGGAAACCGTTTGGGAATTTCGCGATAATGTTTGGGGGCAGAGCTATATTTCGGGTTGGCAATCAGCTTCCGCCTCAGCTAAGGGCAACCACACAGAAAAAGTGGTTCCCTCCCCCATTTCGGACTGTACCTCGATTTGCCCTCCATGATTACGCACAATCCAATAAGCAATTGATAACCCCAATCCAAATCCCTTGCCATCCTTAGTGCGGGTACGCGATTTCTCAGCCCGGTAGAACCGTTCGAATATGTGAGGCAAATCTTCAGACGGAATCCCAGGGCCGGAATCGGAGATAACAATTCGCGCCTGCTCATCAGACTTCCCCAAATCGACAACTACTTCGCCATCCGCGGGAGTGTATTTAATAGCATTTTCGACCAAATTCAATAATACCTGCTTCAGACGATCTCGATCACCGCACACTAACACCTGATCAATTTCTCCCAGCCGTACTTGCAGGCGATCTGCCGTTAGGACGCTGGTTTGCTGGAGAACTTCGAGAACTAGCGTATCCATCTCGACAACTTGGTTGTCCAGGGGCAGCTTACCAGACTCGACACGCGCCAATAAAAGCAGATCACCGATCATGCGTGTGAGGCGGTCGACTTCACTGTCAATGCTACTAAGCGATTCATCATCCCCACAATCTAAGCGCCGCATTAGATTGACATTTCCCTTGATTACGGTAAGGGGGGTGCGAAGCTCATGGCCAACATCAGCCACAAAGCGGCGCTGTGTATTGAAGAGATTTTCTAATCGTCCGAGGGTTTGGTTGAAGGCTTGGATGAGCTGCCCTATCTCATCTTCAGGTGGTCCTTGATATGGGATGCGCCGAGAGAGATCATCGGCGCGTGTAATTTGCAAGGCAACATTTGTCACGCGTTCCAGCGATGCCAAAGCCTGGTATGTTGTCAGTGAGACAGCCAATGCCGCCAAACCCATGGATGCTACTGTGCCAACCGCCAACACTGTGAGCAACGTGCGCTGAGTAGCTTCAACTATTGCCAGACTAGCCCCGACCTGCAAGGTGCCAACTAAGCGGTTCCCTAAGGATAACGGTACACTCAAGACACGCAGATCAGTTTCGCCAACCTTGGTGGCGCGGTAAACAGGTTCTGCGGGAAGTTGATCGAGGGGGTCTAAGGGCTCCCGTAGGTGGCTAATACTTGCTGAAGCGAACCGCAAACCAGTATTGCGCTCCCAAAGCTGCACATAGACATTTGTAGCCAACTCTAGATTTGGGGCTAATTCCATGTCTAATGCCCCCACTGCGTTCAGCCTCATACTATCGACCAGATCGCTGGCAGTGCGCGCCAGCAAATCATCGATCTGATCGACCAGATTGATACTCACTAATTGATAGACAACAATGCCAAATAATAATAGGATCCCCCCAACCAGGGAGGTATAAAGCAAGGTCAGTCTAACGCGCAAAGACATTTAGGATGATTGGCGCAGCACGTACCCCACACCGCGCACTGTATGGAGCAAGCGTTCTTCTTCTCCATGTTCGAGTTTTTGGCGTAGATAACGGACATATACTTCGATGATATTGCTCTCTCCACCAAAGTCATACCCCCATACGGAATCATAAATTACATCCCTGGTGAGTACCTGCCGGGGATGACGCAGGAATAACTCTAATAGTTCATATTCCTTGGCAGTCAGGGTGATCATTCGATCTCCCCGCTTCGCCTGACGGGTGCCTGTATCCAGGGTTAAATCAGCAAATTGGAACACCTTTGGACGGTTGGTAGGCTGTATTCTCCGTAAGAGGGCGCGAATACGCGCCAGGACTTCATCAAGATCGAAGGGTTTGACCATATAGTCATCCGCGCCCATATCCAGGCCAACGACGCGGTCAGTGACACCATCTTTGGCGGTGAGAATCAGAATGGGTACATCCCCACCCGCGCGCAGCCGACGACAAACCTCTAAGCCATCTATCCCAGGCAGCATAAGATCGAGGACAACTAGATCGGGAGGATTATCTCGGGCAACATCAAGACCGGAGCGTCCATCTGTAGCCACATCGACTTCGTAGCCTTCATACGCCAGACTCCGGCGCAAAAAGGTCAGTATTCCTTCATCATCTTCGATTATCAAAATTCGAGCACTCATAACAACCTCCAACATCGAAAACTATACCACAGGCCAAGCAATTGTAAAGTATGTCACACCTGTTCCCACAGTTGTACCTTAGATGGGCATTAGTGACAAAAATTTACCAACATGCCATGATTATATTCCACCCAAACGGAATACCAATGGTCATGAATTGGAGTGGCCCAAAGAGCTATGTGGATACGCTCTTTGGGCCAAAAAAGGATGCAACATAGTGCATAGCACTAATTGCATCCTCTTATATTCGCCTAGATTCTAATTACAGAACTCAGGCAAGCTCGACAACGCCACCGGCTTCTTCGATCTTTGCCTTGGCATCTTCAGCAGCTTCTTTGCTAACACCTTCCATGATCTTGGAACCAGCAGTCTCAGCCAACTCTTTGGAGTCAGCCAAGCCCAAGCTTGTCAGTTGGCGGATAACCTTGATGACCTGGATCTTCTTGGCACCAGCATCTTTGAGAACGACATCAAACTCGGTCTTCTCTTCGGCGGGTTCTCCAGCAGCAGCGGCGGCGCCAGGGGCAGCAGCCACAGCAACAGGGGAAGCTGCGGAAACGCCCCATTCTTCTTCTAACATCGTAACCAGCTCAGCAGCCTCGAGTACAGAAAGCTCGCTCAGTTGTTCCATAATTTTCTTTAGATCAGCCATTTTATTGCTCCTTCAAATTTCGTTGAACGTAATATTTTCGTTTTACGTTCGCTAAGTTTTAATTTCATTTTTTGCTGCACTCAGAGAGTGCACTTATTTAGGCAGCTTCAGGAGCTGCATCCTTTTCTGAATACGCCTTGAGTACGCCAGCAACCTGACGTCCAGGCTCGGCCAAAATTTGCGACAGCTTGGTCGCGGGGGCCAGTATCGCACTCATCAATTGGGCGCGAAGCACAGGCAACGGCGGCACCTTAGACAAGGCAACGATCTCAGCAGAGCTAACCAGGTTTTCGCCAAGATAGCCAGCTTTGACATCAAGGAAATCTGACTTGTCAGCGAAATCAACGATAGCCTTTGCTAAACCGGGCCCGTCTTCGAATGCGAAACCGATAGCGGTATCGCCTAAGAAATGCTCGTTCTCTATCTCTTTTCCAGCATTTTTCAGAGCAAGTTTCGCCAGTGTATTCTTGACAATGTGGAACTCACCTCCGGCTTCGCGGATATCGGCGCGCAGTTGCTGCAGTTCGGGAACTGAGAGGCCAATGTATTTGGTTAAAACAATGGCTTCACTTTCATCAATCCATTCGCCGTACTGTTTGACGAGATCTTGTTTTTGTTCTTTTGAAATAGCCAAAGAAACGTCCTCCTTTCTTCGAGAGTTTGCTATTAGAAATTTTGTACTCCGGTTCTCCTGAACCGGAGTGGCGGTATGGCGATATGACACCTACGCCTAGCTCCGACGCTCATGCGTCGGAGTGGTAAGAGAGCGAACGGACACCCAAAGGGACGCTCTCTTACGCAAAAAGTCTTTACCTCGCAACGAGGTAAAGACTCAATTTTCCATCAGGAATTGCCCGATTATGGGCATCAAGCCTCACCTCGGCAGGAAATTAAGCTGTAACCCTGAGCAATGTCGAAGGGCAAAAGCACCTGCTGTCTTTGGCGAAGTGTTTATGAACGGCGGAATTATACTACTGATTCACTTCCATTGCACGGGCTTTGGCAATATCAATGCGAATGCCAGGACCCATAGTTGAACTCAAGGTAATTCGGCGGATATAAGCGCCTTTTGCAGCCGCAGGGCGGGCTTTCTTGACAGCACCCATCAGAGCGGCCATATTATCGTACAATTTATCGCCTTCAAAAGAGA
Organism: uncultured Anaerolineales bacterium; assembly: GCA_964419495.1. Classification (GTDB taxonomy): domain Bacteria; phylum Chloroflexota; class Anaerolineae; order Anaerolineales; family UBA11858; genus NIOZ-UU35. The sequence continues at coordinate 10,354 of CAYQQX010000006.1, read as the reverse complement.
TTTTACCAATTGGCACGTGGAGATTTGCAGTTTTGTCAACGCGGAATTCCACACGACCGGCTTTGGTCTCATCGATGGCATTGGCGAGATCATCACCTTGGGCAACAGTACCAGCTTTAGGGTTGGGCATCAAACCACGAGGGCCGAGTACCCGTCCCAGGCGTCCCACCTTCCCCATCATGCTCGGGGTTGAGATGGCCACATCAAACTCGGTCCAGCCATCTTGGATTTTCTGGATCATCTCGTCATCATCAGCCACGTAGTCTGCGCCAGCATCGCGCGCCTTCATGGCATCTTCACCCTGGGCAAATACCAACACCCGGACAGATTTTCCAAGGCCATGGGGCAGAACAACCACGTCACGAACCTGTTGATCAGCGTGGCGAGGGTCTACGCCCAGTCGGACATGCAGTTCAACAGTTTCATCGAATTTGGCAAATGCCAAATCTTTGGCCATTGCGATGGCCTCTTCGGGATCGTAATTCTTGTATCGATCGATTTTTTCTGAAGCTTCTTTAAATTTCTTTCCGTGCTTAGCCATTATTTACTCCTTGGTGGTGGGCGAATTTAGGTCATTCGCTAGCGGGCATGTTTGCCCTCCCACGAGAGTTAGTCTTCTATTAAGAAACCCATATTTCGGGCTGTGCCCGCGATTTGGCGCATGGCGCCTTCGATATCGATGGCATTCAAGTCTTTCATTTTGATCTCAGCGATCTCGCGCAGTTGGTCGCGGGTCACTGTGGCAACCTTTTCTCGGTTGGGCTCAGAGGAACCTTTATCCACGCCAGCGGCTTTCTTAAGTAAGGCAGATGCTGGGGGGCTCTTTAAGATAAACTTGAAAGAACCATCTGAAAAGATGCTGATTTCAGCCGGAATGATATCTCCCATGCGGCTCTGGGTTCGAGCGTTATACTCTTTGCAGAACTGCATCAGGTTGATACCATGGGCAGCCAGCGCAGGCCCAATGGGGGGCGCGGGGTTGGCTTTCCCGGCTTCTATTTGAAGTTTTACAATTGCTTTTAGTTTCTTTGTCATTTTTTCTCCTTGGTGGTAGGCGAATTTTGTTAAATTCGCTTGGCGGACTGGTTAGTCCTCCCACGTGGGTTATTACATTTTTTCTACTTGTAAGAAATCCAATTCAACCGGGGTTTCCCGGCCGAAGAAATTCACCATAACGCGTACTTTTGCGCGTTCCATGTCCAGTTCGGAGACCGTGCCATGGAAATCTTTGAAGGGGCCCTCAATGATACGCACACGCTCATCCAAGCGGAAGGTGACCTTGATGCGCGGGGCATCAGCTTCCATACGCTTGACGATATGGGCGACCTCTTCAGGGCGCAAAGGAATGGGCGTATTGCCCATGCCGACAAATCCCGTCACACCGGGCGTGTTGCGAACTACATACCACGATTCTTCTGATAGCAACATGTTAACTAGAATGTAGCCGGGGAAGACTCGTCTCTCAACTGTGCGGCGCTTACCTTCTTTGACCTCGATCTCTTCCTCAGTAGGAACTACGACATCGAAGATCTTGTCCTGCATACCCATGGACTCGATGCGCTGCATCAGGTTGTGATGAACTTTGTTCTCGTATCCAGAGTAGCAATGCACAACATACCAGTTTTTGTCATCGATCTCTGCATAGGCATCGCTGGCAACATCATCATCCTGAGTTTCAGGCATCTGATCTGTATCAGCTTCGATTGCGGGTTCAGAATCGACATCCGCCACGCTATCAGCATCAACTAAATTTTCAGGATCAACTTCTTTCTCAATATCATCTTCTACTTCGTCACCAGTAGACTCTTCAATCTCAGTTGAGTCTTCAATCTCGGCTGGAATCTCCACTTCGTTTAAAACCTCAGTGTCAGCAGATACTTCACTCGTATCTGCCTCTTCCACGATTTGAGATTCTTCAGGCTCTTCTATCAGATTATTTTCCTGATCTTGTTCGAACATAGCCACTACTTCCTAACAGCCAGATGCCGCGGAGGGCAATCTAGGGTATACGTCTATATACCTAAGATCAACCTAAAGAGTTGGGCAAACAGATAATCCAACACACCAAGAAATAAGCTCATTCCAACAATTACAATGAGTACAATTTTGGTCAAGTTGATTGCTTCCTGGCGCGTGGGCCAGGTAACTTTCTTAAGTTCGCCAGTCGTCTCACGATAAAATCGTGTGATCGCGTTCCCGCGAGTTGTTTTTTTCTTGGCCACTCAGATCTCCTTTTCCGATATCACGCCATATAACGAATATCGGTGGCAGAAATAACTTCGCACTTTCGGCGAAAACGCCGCCTCCGAATCCCTTGAGTAGGGCGGAGGACGGCGTGATTTCTCAGGCAGGCGAGGCAGGACTCGAACCCGCAACCTACGGTTTTGGAGACCGTTGCTCTGCCAAATTGAGCTACTCGCCTTCATTAGTCTGATAGTCACTTGATGTTAGTCGTATTGTGTGTGATTTGACTACCAGACCATTTGACTATCAGACTACTACCTCACCTCGCGGTGCAACGTATGCTTGCGACAGCGCCGACAGAATTTGTTTAACTCCAGCCTACCGGAGTCATTACGGCGATTTTTCTCCGTCAGGTAATTTCTTTCCTTGCACTCGGTGCAAGACATAGTCACAACGTGACGAATACCTTTCTTACCAGCCATTATTTACCTACTCAATGATTTTGGTGACAACACCAGCACCAACGGTCAGGCCGCCTTCGCGGATGGCGAAGTTCTGTCCCTGCTCCAAAGCTACCGGCACTATCAATTCAACTACCATGTTCACATCGTCTCCAGGCATGACCATCTCTACGCCCTCAGGCAGCTCGATCGCACCCGTCACATCAATCGTCTTGATGTAGAACTGCGGTCGATACCCAGGGAAGAACGGCTTGTGTCGTCCACCTTCATCAGCTTTCAACACATATACCTGTGCATTGAACTTTGTGTGCGGCTCGATGCTGCCTTTCTTGGCAATCACCATGCCTCGCTCTACGTCGTCTCGGTCAACGCCTCGCAGCAGCAACCCAACGTTGTCTCCTGCCTGACCCTGATCCAACAGCTTGTGGAACATCTCCACACCGGTGATGGTCGTGGCGCCGATCTCATCCTGCAATCCAACGATATCCGCAGCCTCGCCAACCTTCACCACACCGCGCTCGATACGACCGGTCACAACTGTGCCGCGACCCTTGATCGAGAACACATCCTCAACCGGCATCATGAACGGCTTGTCCAGCTCGCGCTCAGGCTCGGGGATGTACTCATCCACCACTCGCAAGAGTTCTTTGATGCTCTCATACTCTTCAGCATTCGCATCCATGCTGTCGCTCTCCAAGGCCGCTAAGGCACTGCCCTTCACAATGGGAATCTCATCCCCAGGGAAGCCGTACTCGTCCAGCAACTCGCGCAGTTCCAGCTCCACCAGTTCCAACAGCTCAGGATCGTCCATCATGTCGACCTTGTTCAGGTACACAACGATGCTGGGCACTTCCACCTGGCGAGCCAACAACACGTGCTCTCTCGTCTGCGGCATCGCTCCATCGGGAGCTGCCACTACCAAGATCGCTCCATCAACCTGCGCTGCACCCGTGATCATGTTCTTGATGTAGTCACGGTGTCCAGGCATGTCCACGTGGGCGTAGTGACGATTCTCCGTCTCGTATTCCACGTGCGCAATATTGATCGTGATACCACGTTCGCGCTCTTCGGGGGCATTGTCGATCGTGTCAAAGGCACGAAATTCAGCCTGCCCTGCCAGCGCACAGTACTTCGTGATCGCCGCAGTCAACGTCGTCTTACCATGGTCAATGTGCCCCATGGTGCCAACATTCAAGTGCGGTTTGTCTCTTACAAATGTTTCCTTTGCCATGTTTACTATCTCCTCGATAATAAATTCAACCTTACGGTTCTTACAAAACTTTGAGAAGAGCCCACAATGGGATTTGAACCCATGACCTCATTCTTACCAAGAATGTGCTCTACCGACTGAGCTATGTGGGCTAGTCTCTTACATAACTACCCGCTGATAAGCACATGGTCTGTACCGATCAGCGAGTGCAGGTGGGCGGAGACGGATTCGAACCGCCGAAGTCGTTTGACAACTGATTTACAGTCAGCTCCCTTTGGCCACTTGGGTATCCGCCCGCACGAGACTGTTGCCAGTTCGAGATCAAGGCCACTTGCGTAAGCATTGATCGCCAACTATCAACAGGAGCCGACGATGGGAATCGAACCCATAACCTGCCGCTTACAAGGCGGCTGCTCTACCGTTGAGCTACGTCGGCGCAATTCTTCGAAATATCATCGAATTGTTCGCGCAATATCTTTGAAACGTTCCAAACTCTAAATGCTTCGCAAAAAGAGCGGGAGCATTATACCAGAGTGATTCCTCACGAGCAAGGTTAACACTCGCTTCGGGGGAGTGCCAACGGGGCAGGAGTCTATCAGGATTCAAATTCCCCGTCAATAGTTTACTCAGAAAACCCGCGAGCATTCCAAGCAAAATACAAGGCAATAGATCCAGCCACAGCAGCGTTTAAGGAATCAACTTTGCCGCGCATGGGCAACCGTAGTAATACATCACATGAATCTCGCACAAGGGAACGCATCCCTTTAGCCTCGTTGCCCACAACTAATGCAAGCGGTCCGCTGAGATTTACATCGGGGAAGGATTGGGATTCTGCGGCTCCCTCCAATCCATACACCCACACCCCCTCTTTTTTCAAATCTTCGATGGCTCGGGCGAGGTTGGTCTGTGCTACTAGGAGGTGTTCACTTGCTCCTGAGGAGGTACTAACTACCGCTGGGGTTACGGTGGCCGTGCGCCGTAAGGGAAGCAGCACCCCATGTACTCCAACAACTTCGGCCGTACGCAATAGTGCACCCAGGTTATGGGGATCTTGGACGGTATCAAGTATTAAAAGGAAAGGCTGCTCACCTCGCTGCTCAGCTCGATCCAGGATATCAAATATTGCGCTGTAAGGATACTCGCCTACTTCCAACCCCACACCTTGATGGTTCTCCCAACGCGAGTCCATTTGCTGACGGGACACAAACTCCACTGGTATGCCTCGCTTGGCAGCCAAATTCATCGCATCAGCTAAATGACGCTTCTGATCGGATTTTTGCGCAACCCAAAGGCGGAACACCTTACGACGTTCCGCTCTGAGTACTTCGTATACCGGATTACGACCAACGATCCATTCTTTCATTGTATAGTTGGTTCGTGATTGGTTGGTTAGTTAGTTGGTTATCAACTGACTAATAAACTAACCAACATTCAAACTAACTCCATCTCCAGGTGGTGCCGTCCTTGCCATCTTCGATCACGACGCCCAGTTCGGCCAGGGTGTCACGGATCTTATCGGTGAGTGCCCAAAGCTTTTGGTTGCGTAATTCGGTGCGCACCTCAATGAGCAGGTCCACAAATGGGGCGGCCTCACCAGCACTGGTCACTACGTGCTCCAACGTCAAGCCCATGATGCCCGTAAACTCCAGAATCAGATTCTGGGCCTCAGCCAAAGCTTCGGGACCAGCACCCTTATCCCGCGCGTGATTGATGGCACGCACCAGTTCAAAGAGATACCCCAAGGCGCCTGCGGTATTGAAGTCATCAGCCATGGATTCTTCGAACCCCTGGCGTGTGGCTGCAATTTGCGCTTCCAGCGATTCAGGCATCTCGCCTGTGGCTCCTTGAGCTGCGGGGCGCAGGGCAGAGCGCAAACGCTCGATGGCTTTCTTGGCGTGCCCTACGGTTTCATCACTGAATTTCAGCGGGCTGCGGTAGCTGGAGTTAAGCACCAACATGCGCAGCACATCAGCGTCGTTATCTTCAAGGAAATCTTCAACGGTCACCAAATTACCCAGCGATTTGGACATCTTCTCGCCAGCTAATTGAAGCATACCATTGTGAACCCAATAACGGGCAAAGGGCTTGCCAGTCAGGCTCTCGGTCTGGGCGATTTCATTCTCATGATGCGGGAAAACAAGATCATTCCCACCCCCATGAATATCAATCTGCTCGCCGAGATGGTAATAACTCATCGCAGAGCATTCGATATGCCAGCCGGGGCGACCTTGTCCCCAAGGGCTATCCCAGGCAGGTTCGCCGGACTTAGAAGATTTCCACAAAGCGAAATCCATAGGGGTTTCTTTACGATCATCCACATCAATGCGGAAACCTGATTGCATATCTTCCAATTTTCGGCCTGAGAGTTTTCCATAATCATCATCACTGCTGACGAAGAAATAAACGTCACCTTCAGACTCATAGGCGTTACCTTTCTCGATCAAGCCTTGAACCATTTCAATAATATGGCCGATTTCTTCGGTAGCGCGTGGATAGATGGTTGCCGGCAGAACATTTAGATCATCCAAATGCTCTCGAAATTCTTGTATATATCTTTCGGCTAATTCAAAAGGATCAATATTCTCGATATTGGCGCGGTTGATGATCTTGTCGTCTACGTCTGTGTAATTCATTGCGTGCGTGACTTCGTAGCCACGGTATTCCAAGTAACGACGGATAATATCGAACACCAAAACCGACATAGCATGGCCAACATGCGCCTTATCATAAACAGTAGGGCCACAGACATACATGGAGGCCTTATGAGGTTCTAAGGTTTCAAATTCTTCTTTTTTTCTAGAGAGAGTGTTGTAGATTTTTATCGTCATCAGGATCTATCCTCCGGCCTTGCGAAAATCATACGACCTGCAGCTGTTTGCAAAACCTTGGTCACAGTGACATAGATTTCTTTGCTGAGATGTTCAACGCCATCCTCAACTACAACCATGGTTCCGTCATCGAGATAACCAACCCCCTGGCCGCTTTCCTTGCCTTCTTGAATGATATCAACTTTGATAAGTTCCCCAGGAAGTAAGACAGCCTTCACCGAGTTGGCCAGTTCATTAATATTTAGAACGGGAACACCCTGTAACTCAGCTATTCGGTTGAGATTGTAATCATTGGTCAGTACTGGTGATTTGAGTTGTCGAGCCAGGATAACCAATTTATCATCAACTTCGCGAGTCCCTTCGACATCGATATCACTGATTTGAACGGGGACACCGGGTTCATCTTGCAGTTGAGCTAATACTTCCATACCACGGCGGCCGCGCTGGCGACGTAATCCATCAGCAGAATCAGCAATGTATTGGAGTTCATTGAGAACGAAACGCGGGATCAGCAGGGAGCCCGAGAGAAAACCTGTCCGCGCGATATCAGCGATGCGGCCATCAATGATAACGCTGGTATCCACTAATATTTTTCGGCCAGTGAGATCATCATCAGAACCATCCACGCTTTTCCTGCGAGGCAATCGATCTCGGAAAATGGAAAAAATATCATTTTGGCGCATGACGAAAACAGCTACCCCAAAATAGCTAACTATCAATACCCCAATGAAGGGCAAGATTTCCCCTAAGGGTGCGGGCAACAATGATAATGGAAAAGCCAGAAGTGCAGCTATAACCAATCCAACGATCAATCCAACCAAACCTGCCACCAATGTTTGCGCATCTACCCGCCCCAACAATGAACGCATTGTGCGCATTGGGCGTGTGGTGAGATAAGGTGTCAGAATTAATCCCACCAAAACACCAGACAAGGTTAAAACTACCGAATACACAATGGTTGGGTCCGGGAAAACAGACTCCCCCCAGGTTCCCCCAAGATAGCCGGCAAATACGCCAAACACTACCATGCCTACAATACGGGCAACAAAATCAGAACTCATAATATTAGCTCCTATAAATCCAGGTATAAAAATAGAGCGCATGACAATCTGCGCTCTTCTCCCCACAAAGGGGATTCGGCCCTAAGATAAAGGACTGAAACCCAAATAATGAAAATAAATAATTGCAATATGATTTGAGACAAACGTCTCGATTCTATGCGGTTTCAAATCCTATATTTCAGGCTGCAGCACATTAATTGCCGTGATTGGATAATAGCACGGCCTGGAGATAACGTCAACTTGCCCGTGATAATAGTCTTATCAGGAAGAAACATGACCTGGTTTTTCGCGCACATCGCTTGACAATCCAAAGTGACGCGTGTAAAATCTTGCCTGCGTTTGAGAAAACGTGTTTTCAGGCCGAGATAGCTCAGTTGGTAGAGCACACGACTGAAAATTGTGGTGTCGCCAGTTCGATTCTGGCTCTCGGCACTCTCGGTCTCAAAAAAGGCCGAATTTCGCGGGCGTAGTTAAGTGGTATAACGTCTCCTTGCCAAGGAGAAGGCCATGGGTTCGAATCCCATCGCCCGCTCTAGAAACTGCTGATTGAAGATTGAAGATTGTAGATATAAAAATCAATAATCTCCAGTCAACAATCAGCATTTTTTTGGCGACGTGGCCAAGTGGTAAGGCAGAGGTCTGCAAAACCTTTATCACCGGTTCGAATCCGGTCGTCGCCTCTGTCAAAAAAGGCCCTGATGTTGCAACATCGGGGCCTTTTCTTGTAATTTCTACGAATTGAGTATTGCCTGTCTTGCAAGCTTATCTACTCGCTCATTATAACGGTTACCAGCATGTCCACGAACCCAATGCCAGGTAACTTGATGTTTTTGAACAACCTCATCCAAAGCCTTCCAAAGATCTTGATTCTTTACCGGTTTCTTTGCAGCGGTCTTCCAGCCTTTACGCTTCCAGTTCGCCATCCACTCGTTAATACCTCTTTTAAGATATTCTGAGTCAGTATAGAAATCAATTTGACAAGGTTCTTTCAAGGCTTTCAAAGCTTCGTAAGCGGCAGTCAGTTCCATGCGGTTATTTGTGGTCTCCAGTTCAGAGCCAGATAGCTCTTTCTCATGCGTGCCAAATTTTAATAAGGCAGCCCAACCACCAGGACCTGGGTTGCCAGAGCAGGCGCCGTCGGTGTAAATTGTGATGTGTGGAATATTTTTCATATCATGCATGCGGTATATAAGATCCAATTTTTGCTCGAATAATTTTAGCGCATTAATGCTATATTATCACTACTTCGTTATTCTTTTGCTCGCCATCAAACAAATGTCCACAATGATAGAATATGCTCTATTCCCAGCGGTGGAAAACTATTGAACTGGAGTTTTCAAATGATACCCAAAACCCAAAATCGTGCTGTTATGATCTGGTTGTTCATCTTCGCCTTCATTGTTGGATTTCTGGTTGTATTTGGGGGGTTCGTGCGCTTGACGCGCTCGGGATTGTCCATTGTGGAGTGGGACCCGATCACCGGTGTGCTGCCACCCATAGGCGAACAAGCCTGGGAGGAAGAGTTCGCAAAATACCAGGAATCCCCTGAATTCCAGAAGATCAACTACGGCATGTCCCTGGAAGGATTCAAGAATATCTTCTTCATCGAATGGCTCCACCGTTTGATCGCTCGCCTGGCCGGTTTGGCCTATGCTATCCCTGTATTTTATTTCTTGTTCAATGGAGCTATCCCTCACAAGGAGTTTGGGATCTACGTTGTAATGGGTTTGCTCTTCATCGGGCAGGCTTTCATGGGTTGGCTCATGGTGGCCAGCGGATTGGTCGATCGTCCCTCGGTCAGTCATTTCCGCTTGACCGCCCATCTGCTGCTGGCACTACTGCTGCTAGCTCTTAGCCTGTGGGTGGCGCTGGGGCATCGCTTTGGATTTTTGGAGGGCGCGCGCCAAAAGAAGTGGTCTTGGCTCTCGAAGCTGGCTGCTATTGGAATGGGAGTATTGTTGCTCCAAATCACTTACGGCGGGTTTACCGCCGGATTGAAGGCCGGATATCTATCCACCACCTGGCCATTGATGTTCGGGGCCCTGGTGCCTCCCGGGCTATTTGACAAAGCGATCAATTTGCTGGTCCTGCCTAAAACGGTTGGTTTTGTCCATCGCTGGTTTGCGTTTGTGGCACTAATTGCCGTTGTGGGAATTTATCTGGCTGCCCGCAAGAGCGGCTATGGGCGGGATATCACCAATGGCATCTTTGGTGTGTTGATCTTAGGGTGTGTTCAAATTGTCTTCGGCATTCTGGTAGTGCTGTTCCAGGTCCAGATTTCCTTAGCCCTGCTGCACCAGGCGATTGCTGTGCTGTTATTTGCCTTGACTTTGTACACATTCCATCGGCTGCGTGCCTTAGATTCTAGCTCGACCAATTCTTGAATTAGCTTCCCAACACTTTAATCGAACGCGGACAAATGTGCATGAATGGGGAAAGTTTCTATTACGACTAAATTTTAAATACCCGATTTTCTGCATTATCCACGTCCTATCTGACGAAGCCATCAGGCGGCTGCATTCTCCAACAAGATTCGAATTTTCCACACACTCCTACCGTGACTCTACTGCAAAAAGGGTGCTAGACCCTCCTCAAAACAGCAAAAGTTTA
>CAYQQX010000005.1:0-69370 GCA_964419495.1 uncultured Anaerolineales bacterium | reverse complement strand
ATTCTTCCAGACCATTTCAAAAATGGGATCTTATTTTTGCACACCTCCTAAGATATCTGTATACCTAGCGGGGTATTCTGGTAAAAGTGACAAAGATCACGGCAATAGAACCGCGAAATCGTCAAGTGTATTAGTCCAGGGCACTTCGATGCGGCTGAGATAATAGATCGACCCCCAGGTGTGTTTACTGGATTCCCCCAACCCCACTGCGCTGTAATAACCAAACTCCTGCAGTTTGTCTGCAATCGGTCCACTCATCGTTCCAAATGGATAAGCGAAAGTTGTCACTCTTACCCCCAATATATCTTCCAAGTCCAGGCGCGATTGCAGCAATTCGTACCGCAGGTTCTCGTCCGCCAATGTTGTCAAATCCGAATGTGTCATACCCTGGCTGCCGACCTGCCATCCCGCGGCGGTCATTTCAGCTAATTGCTCCGTGGAAAGGAAACCGTCAGAGTAAAGCCGATTACCGGTCAGGTAGACCACACCCACAAAACCGTACTCCTGCATGATGGGAAAGGCATTTTCGTAAATACTGGCGTCTGCATCGTCAAGGGTGATTACCACCGGTTTGGCGGGCAGCTCGCCACCATTGATCAACACCAGCGTGAACTCCGAAATAGTGATGGATGTGTAACCATGTTTTTTGAGATATTCCATTTGGGCCCGGAAATCATCACGTGACACAGAAAAATGACTGGATGAGTCGCTCTCGGCGACACGATAATAGAGCAAGATGGGAGCAACCAGCTCGCCGGCGGGATTGAAAACCAAGGTGGGTGTGGGTGTGTAATTTGGGGTTGGCGTAGACGATGAAGTTGCTGTTGGCGTTATGGTTGCAGTCTTAGTTGCAGTGGTGGTTGGTACCAACTCAGTGAGGGTCGCAGTATCCTCGATGGTGGGATTCGCCTCAAAGGGGATCAATGTTTCTCGCTGCTTCGATGCCGGGGCGCGCAGCGTGCAAGCCGAGAGCAGCATTAAAGTCCCCAATGACAAAACGATTTTTTTCATTGCTTTTCTACACTGTGACCTTGAGATTCCAAGGCAAAAATCGCATTTTGGAGCTGCGATTCTTTGACAAGCAGGTAATCCGTATCGAATGTGGAGATGACAAAGATACTCACGTTGGCCTTTGCGAGTGTGTCTGAGAGCGAGGCCAAGACACCGACCATGGAGAATTCCAAAGGGCCAGCAACTTTGAGGGTGCGCCAGCCTGATTCAGTTCGCACGCCTTCGGGAATATCAATTCCTTGGCACACGATCGTAAATTCATCAGGCGTACGAATGAGCGCTAAAAGATCATCACCACGCGCCCAAGGGGGCACAGCCGCGTCTGGTAAAAGCTGGCAGATTATATATTGGCTGGGGAGTAGGATCAGGCGGAAATTATTCATGATCGTGACAGTAGACGGGGAAACCTGGGCTTCGAGTCCCTCAGCCCTCGGTCTGCTTTCAACATCACATCAAATAAACTTCAGCCATCTCTCCCGCAGACAATCCGGTTGCATCGGCAGGGATTTTCAGCAACCCGTCGGCGCGTGAAAGCGTGAAGATCAGGTTGCTCTTACCAAAGATAGGTTCGGCAAGCCAGCCCTCAGCGCGGGGGTGAGATGGCCGCACCAATTTCACCGGCACCCAGTCTTCGCGGCCTGCCTGCGAGGGGAGGTTGATGGTGAGTTCTGCCTGAATTCGGGGCTGGGGACGAGTAACACTTTCGCCCAAGAGAGTATTGATCACCGGCTCAACGAAGAGCTGCGTATTGACCAGCGCGCTGACTGGATTGCCAGGCAAGCCAATCATAGGCACGCCATCGCAAACGGCCAGGATGGTAGGCTTGCCTGGGCGCGTGTTGACACCGTGCACCAGCACGCCGGGTTGCCCTAACTCATCCAGGATCTGCGAGGTCAGGTCACGCGTGCTGGCAGAAGAGCCGGCGGTGACTACTACCAAGTCACATTCAGCCTTGGCTCGTTCTGTAACTGCGAACATCTCTTCATATGTGTCGGGGATAATACCGTAATGAACGGCAATGCCGCCCGCTTTTTCAACCGACGAACTAAGCGTAAAGGCATTGATATCGCGCACTTGCCCAGGAGACGGATTCTGGCTGGGATGGATAACTTCATCCCCGCTGGATAGGATGCCTACTTTGGGTTTACGAGCCACAGAGACTTCAGTATACCCCAAAGCCATCAAGCCGCCGATCTCGGCTGGACGCAGCCGCGTCCCGGATGGGATGACTTGCTGCCCACCTTTGACATCTTCGCCAATTTCGATGACATTCTCGCCAACAGCTACCGCGCGCAAGATTTCCATTTCATTGGGGCGCGCCTGCTGCGTATATTCCAGCATCACCGCGGCATCAGCCCCCTTTGGCAACATCCCGCCGGTGTGGATCAGCACGCATTTCCCTGCTGAAAGAGTGATATCAGGTGCGGCGCCCATGGGCACTTCGCCATCTAGTTCGAGATAAACTGGCAAGCTCTCGCTGGCCCCAAAGGTGTCGGCCGCATTGACGGCATAGCCATCTACGGTGGTGCGCGCAAATTCAGGCAATGGATGCGGTGCACACACCGGGGATATCAGAACCCTCCCCAGAGCATGTTCTGTTTCCGCCTGTTCGGGAACTGGATCGGCTTGAATATGGTCAAGTAATTTTTTCAGCGCATCCGCTGGAGGGAGAAGAGTCAAAAATTCAGGCATGGGGTTAGAAGATGGAGGTTAGAAGTTGGAGGTTGGATGTTGGAAATTAGTTCGTCCAAAAAGAAAGAGTCAGCAGGTATACAGTGAGACCATAAGTCAGCATGGCCGTTAAATTGAGAGCCCGCCAAAGGGGTTTGGCACCGTCCGCGATGCGCGTCAAATACCAGATCAGGAAGAGGCCCAGAGGCAAGGCCAAAAAAGTGGGCCAGGCAACGTTATTAGGCAACCCAATAAGCATGGAAATGCCGAATAGCAAGAATGTCGAAAGGATCAACACATTGATCAGACGCATTCCACGCTGCCAACCCAAAATTACCAATAACATCGGACGTTCTTGTTTAATATCACCGGCATAGGCCTGAAACTCGAAAACTAGCAGCATGGCGTAATGCAGCAAAGTCAGCGGGAAAGAACTCATGGACACTAAGCGATGGAGCTCCGCTTCCTGCAGCATGAAGGCCAGCGCGGGCACAAAGTTGGCCAGCAAGATCGAAGGGATCAGTCCACGATAGACCGTATCTGCCAGGCGGAGAGGTGGAAGCGCAGACGCTATTGCGCCCATGACGATCAAAGCCATCACAATATAACTTCCGCCAGATACTTGCCCTGTGCGGATAAGCAGCAAGGTAATCGAGGTTGTCAGCGTCAGCGCTGTGATTGCAATCCACAGAGGCAAATCTTTATTAGCCCATCGCTGGCGACCTTTTTCATTTTCAAGATCCAAGGCACGCTGCGCAAACGGGGACTCAGCAAGGTTGGTTTGCCTGAAATAAGCATACAAATAGTGGGCACCCAATTGAAGGCTGAGCACCCAGGCGAGACCGAGGGTAAAGATATCGGCGTCAACCGCAGCGCCTAAATAGCGAGCGATGCCAACACCAAGGAAATACACCAGGACAGCATCAAGTAACAGCAGCGGTCGGGAAATACGTAGGAGATTACGGAAATTGGTCATAAAGATTGTTGGTTAGTTGGTGGTTGGCGCGTGCTTTTAGATTTCGAGATTGCTGCGACAATCCGCTCCGGCTTTGCACGGGAATGAATTCCCCTGCTTCTGAACAATGCCCGATTGCCGCAGGCACGCCGTTGGCGATCGGGCTCGGAAATGACACGGCATAACCGCATTCAGGCGGTGCTATTTTCTAGCCCTGGAATCTTGTCCTGAGTGAAAATCGAAGGATCATTCCGGGGCGATTCTCGACATTCAGAACAATCTGTCCCAATTCAAATACATTCAACCTACTATCCACCTAGCGCCTCACGAATCTCTCGCTGATGAATCTGGTTGTGACGGTACATTAGCTTGATGATATCTTCAACTCTGGCAATTCCCAGCCAAGGGTGTCGGCCTGTTTTTTCGAGATCGTCAGCGCTGAATTGGGAAACCATTCGGATGGTTTCTTCACGGGTGGAAAGGAATTCATCCAAAAGCTCTGCGGGCGTCGAATTTTCGAGCTTCCCCGCTTGGTATTCATTGTAAGAATCCAGGTCAAAATCTTCGGGAACTCCCTGACCTGTTTCAACGATCCTGGCAACCAAGCGTGCCATCCCCCCTTCGGCCATGACAAAATGAGCCATAATTTGCTTTATCGTCCACGAGGCACCCTCGGTGTAGATTTGCTCATCCCAATCCTGGGGGATCAGTTCTTGGAAAAACGCCTGTGACTTCTCGGCTGAACTGCGAAGCCGCTTACATAGATGTTCGATTCTATTACTCATCATTCAATCTCTCTAGATAATTTCTTCTTAACTACTGTGACCACTCCGTCGGCTGCCGATCCCAACGGTGAGATCTAAGGTTTGTGCGAAGTATTTCAGGCAAAGGACCAAGGTCACTACAACCCATATTCCCCTCCACATGGGTTAGTTTCCGCATACCTGGAATAATCGTACTCACTCTTGATTCATTCAATATGAAACGCAAGGCCATTTCAGCCATACTCATCCCCTCAGGAACTAAGGGACGCAGCGCCTCGGCATGTTCGACACTTGACTTCAGGTTCTCCGGCACAAAATAAGAATTGCGCCAATCACCCTCAGGCCACTTACTCTCTAGGGTCAAATTGCCCGTCAGGGTACCTTCATCAAAGGGCACTCTAGCGATGACGGCTACATCCATCTCCTGGCAGGCAGGCAGCAACTCATCTTCTGGGTTTTGATCAAAAATATTGTAGATCACTTGCACTGCATCGATAACCCCGCTTCGAACCGCGCCTACCCCATTCCAGGGCTCCCAGCGGTTGATGCTGATAGCAATTGCATCAAACAGCCCCTGACCCTTGAGTTCGGCGATCTTTTTGATCCAACGCTCATCATCGAGCCAGGTGTCTTCCCAGGTGTGGAATTGCATCAGATCAAAATTAGCCAACCCAGCATTTTCCAAACTTTTGTGGACATATTCCTCGATATGGTCTGGCGGAAAACAATCGCCCAAAGAGAATTCCCGGCGGCTTGGCCACTGGAAATTTTTCGGAGGCATTTTGGTTGCTGTGTACAGTTTCTTGTCTGCATTGGCTCGAACAAGTTGTCCTAGTAGATTTTCACTGTGCCCTTCACCATAACCCCAGGCAGTGTCGAAAAAGTTGCATCCTAGATCAACAGCTTGCTGGAGAGAGAGAAGCGATTGTCGATCATCAGAACCTGTCCATCCAGCCATGCCCCACATGCCATAACCGATCTCACTTACCATCCAACCTGTACGTCCAAAGCATCGATATTTCAATTCTCAGCCTCCTTGGGAACACACCAATAAAAAGTTTGTTAGTAACTTCGGCAATTCTCAGAAAGCATTTTAGACTCTACTTAAAAAAGGTCAATAGTGGTCAAAAACTCGGTTTCTTTTCTCTAGTAACTGACGCTATTCTTCACCAGAAAGCGAGTTTTTTCAGTAGAGTCATTTTACATTTACGTACATCTGCTCCTGAAAATATCATTTTGAACAGCATATTGCCTGTTTGAGTATTCTATCATGAGGCAAAGATCATGTTTAATATCCATAGAACGGGTCTCTAGGAATCGCCGTGGTAAGAGGCCACATTTTGGGGTATGGGGCGTGCTGCGCACGCTCCATACCCCAAAATGTGAGGTTTCTCACGGTAATTCCCAAAGAGCCCATAGAACTTGTTTATTTCTGTTCGTAACACAAAGTGCACACGAATGGTATAATCCCCCGGTCTTTGGGAAAAAAATAACCGAGACGAAACCCTTTTAGGAGATAAATAATGGCTGACCCCCGATTAGTCAAATTAGCAGACCTATTAGTCAATTATTCTGTAAAGATCAAACCCGGAGACTGGGTTCTGGTACGCGGTGATGTGATCTCTGAACCTCTGGTTTCGGAAGTTGTGCGCCATGTGGTCAAAGCTGGCGGAAACCCTACGATTCAAATCGCCAGTGATGATCTCAACGAAGCCTTCATGGCAGAAGCCAGTGAAGAGCAACTCAACTGGGTTTCCCCCGTCAACAAGATGCTTTACGATGAAGCCGATGTGCTCATGGCTATTCGAGCTACATCCAACACGCGCTCTCTAACTGGCATCGACCCCGAAAAAGAACGCATCCGCGCCCTGGCATACCGCGAACTCACTGAAACCTATATGCGGCGTTCGGCAGCCAAAGAGCTGCGTTGGGTAGGTACGCAATTCCCTTGCCCTGCTTATGCCCAAGAAGCTGACATGAGCCTGCGCGATTACGAAGATTTTGTCTACGGGGCCACCTTCTGTGACAAAGATGATCCCATCGCCGAATGGCAGCGCATCCACAACGAGCAGCAAAAGATCATCGATTGGCTGGTCGGCAAGAAAATCGTTACCGTCAAAAGCCCTAATGCTGATCTGACATTGTCAATTGAAGATCGCAAATTCGAAAATTCCGATGGAAAAAAGAATATGCCCAGCGGCGAAATATTCACCGGTCCTATAGAAGACTCTGCCAATGGGTGGGTCAATTTCACCTACCCGGCTATCCGCAGCGGACGCGAGGTCGAGGGCGTGCGCCTGGAGTTCAAGGACGGTAAAGTGGTCAAGGCCAGCGCTGAGAAGAACGAAGAATATCTGCTCTCACAGCTCGAAACCGATGAAGGCGCCAAATACCTGGGCGAGTTCGCCATCGGCACCAACTATGGCATCCAGCAATTCACCAAGAGCATCCTCTTCGATGAGAAGATCGGCGGCACCTTCCACATGGCCGTAGGAGCCGGCTACCCCGAGACGGGCAGCAAAAACAAATCCAGCATTCACTGGGATTTCATATGCGATGTGAAAGAAGACAGTGAGATCCGCGTCGATGGAGAATTATTGTACAAAGACGGAGAGTTTCAAATTTAGTTTTTGCCGAAGGTCACGAAGAAACACTAAGGAACTGAAAGTTAGTATTCAAAACCGGATGGAATTCGATCACCATCCGGTTTTCCTTTTCTGCTCACTGAAAACTGAACACTGTTCACTGAACTCCCAAAACTTCTTCATACAACTCCATCATTCGCCTGGCTATCTTATCCCAGGAATAATCTTGCGCAAATTCCGCAGCTTGTCGAGACAACTTTTGGTGAAGCTGATCATCATCAAGCAGCGTGGTCAGTCGCTCGCTGAGGGCGTCCATATCCCCCACATTGATATGATAGCCGGTTTCACCATCCTGCACCAGAAAAGCTAAGCCACCAACCTGAGAGGCAACGACGGGAGTGCCGCAAGCCATGGATTCCAAAGCCACCATACCAAAAGACTCATAATGAGATGGCATGACCACTACCTCGGCTGCCGAGTAATAATAAGGCAGCGTCTCCTGGCTGCGACGACCCAGGAAAGCCACAAATTCATCGATGCCATTTTCGCTGCTCAAGGTTTGCAATCTGGACATTTCATCCGTCATTTCTTCACGGCTGACATGCGGGTCTCCACCGATGATCGTCAGGCACAGCTGGTGGTCAGCAGCATCTCCATTCCCGGCCATCAACCCCATTGCCTGGATGAGGGTATCAATACCTTTGAGAGGTTCGATTCGCCCAACAAAGAGCAGCATGCGGTCATCGGGTGAAATACCAATATATTCCTTGGCCTCATCCGCGGGGATGGGGTAGAAATGACAAGTGTCGACCCCTGGGGGAATCACGGCTATTTTTTCCGTTTTGGCTTGGTAAAGCCACTGCAGTTGTGCCTTTTCGGCAATGGTCGCAGCGATGATACGATCCGCCATGCTCAGCACTTCCTGTTCCCCATCAAGACGATAATCCCCCTCAGCTTCATGAGGACTCTGGGCAATGCGCTGTTTCATCAGGCCCAATGTGTGGAACATGTGCACCACGGGCACATTCCAGGCTGATTGTAGATCGCGGGCGGCAATCCCAGACATCCAATAATGACTGTGGATGAGATCATACTCAAAGCCTTTTGACTCAGCAAAATCAATAATATTTTCGACAAATGTGGGGATATGTTCAGCCAGTTCGTCTTTGGGTAGAGGTACTTCTGGGCCCGCCGGCACATGCACCACGCGGTTTCCATATCCCAGATCATGAGAAACGTGCGGCACATGTTCGTCTTGAGAACGGGTGTAAACATCCACCTTGATCCCCCGACGACCTAACTCTCGAGAGATCTCGCGCACATATACATTCATTCCCCCTGTATCTTTTCCGCCCAAAATTGCCAACGGGCACGTGTGATATGAAAGCATGGCAACCCGCATAATTACCTCAATAGAATTACTCGTAAAGTGACAGCAATGTTCATCTTCCTGATCGCGTTCCTGCTTGTAAACTTACGCACTTGCTTGGTATAATCCTGCCCGCGCCACTGTAGCTCAACGGTAGAGCAATCGCTTCGTAAGCGATAGGTTATGGGTTCGATTCCCATCAGTGGCTTTTTGATTCAGCGTAGGGGAGCAAATGGCTGGTCAAAATCTCCCGACTGCGTCATTGTAGCATAGAGAATGTTACAATTCGTGTTCAATTCATCGATAAGGATGGATCAATAATGAGTATTTTTGAATCGATAAAAAGAGTACACAAATTCCTTTCTCAAAATCTCTTCTATCCGATTGCCCTAGGAACATTATTGGTATTCTTCTTTTATTTTGGCCGAGTATGGATAAGCCGAGATTTCTTATTTAAGAACCTGATCTGGAATTTGTTTTTAGCATGGCTTCCGTACCTGTTCAGCTTGAGTATGTCCGCCATACACCGACTCAAACCAAACTGGTGGTGGGCGCTGGTCATTCCTGGGGGCCTATGGCTGGTTTTCTTACCCAATTCTTTTTACATTGTCACCGACTTGATTCACGTCTCGCAACGCCAATCGATTCCCATTTGGTATGATGCCGGGTTGATTGCCATCACTGCTTGGACGGGCATCTTTCTGGCAGTGACTTCCTTGCATAGTGTGCAGGGAGTCGTTCGTAGTTACCTGGGCAATACGCTGGGATGGGTATTTGCCATGATCGTGATTGGCATCAGCGGCTATGGGGTTTACTTGGGACGCTTCTTGCGCTGGAATAGCTGGGACTTGCTCCTTGAGCCAACTGAAATCCTATCCGACACACTTTCCCCACTTCTGCATCCCCTCACCTATGCCGACAAGATTGGGTTCATGGTGATGTATACCTCTCTTTATCTCGTCACCTATCTGACATTTTCATGGCTGCGGCCATTCGCAACTCCAACACAGAGCTAAAGCTCATCTTAAAACATTCGCAGGAGAAAAGTATGCGCATTTTTATCGCCGGTGTTATGCAAGGATCAAAAAAGGGCAAAGGCATTACAAGTCAGGATTATCGCCAAATCATTCGCACTACCATTCACCAGGTGCACTCTGATGCAGATGTCACCGACCCCTTTACGCTTTTCCCTAACAGCCCAGAGTTCGACGACGCGCGCGCCAACCAGGTACTGCATGAGATGGCCAAAACTGCAGGCGAATCGGATATCGTTATCGCTTATCTGCCCGTTGCCAGCATGGGCACGGCTTTAGAAATGATTCGCGCTTACGATAATGGGGTGCCTGTAATCACAATAACCCCTATGGCAGAAAATTGGGTCGTGCGCTCGCTCTCACAGCTCGTTTTCCCGACACTCGAAGGCTTTAGTGCATGGGTCTTAGGTGGCGGTTTGGAAACCCTTTAAAACGGAGGCCGTTATGGAAACTATTTCAATTGAATTCCAGGATTCAGTTGCAATCATTACGCTGGATAATGGTGTCACGAATACCATCAGTCTGCAAATGGTTGGCGAACTGCACCAAGCGATTAATAAGATTGCCGAAGATCCAGAAATGCGCTCATTGATCATTACGGGCTCCAATGAAAAATTCTTCTCCATCGGTTTTGACATTCCCAATTTGTATGATCTCACACCTACTGAATTTGAAGAGTTCTACGACACTTTCAATAAATTCGCCCTGGATCTTTTTACATTTTCCAAACCTACATTGGCCGCCATTCCTGGTCACGCCATCGCCGGAGGATGTATCCTGGCATTGTGCTGTGATTATCGGGTAATTGCTGAAGGTCGCCGGCTGATGGGATTGAACGAAATCAAGTTGGGTGTGCCAGTGCCTTACGCAGTGGATTGCATTCTTCGAGATTTAATTGGCTCCCAAAGGGGACGAGAGGTACTTGAGTTGGGTGAATTCTACCCACCAGAAGATCTACTACGCCTGGGTATGGTCGACCTGGTTGTGCCCGAAGCCGAAGTGCTGCCCGCTTCGATCGAAATAATCCAAACCCTGGGGCAAATGCCTGACGCCGCATTTATGATCATCAAGCAAAACCGCGTCCTGCCTGTGAAGGAGAAAATCCTTGCCCGCTACGAGTCGAAGAAAGCACAGTTCATCAAGTGTTGGTACTCGCCGGAGGGGAGAACGCTCTTGAAGGAAGCTGCCAAAAAGTTTTGATCCAAATCGAGAACAAAGAAAAGCACCAAAATGGCACTCCACCCAAACCGGCATTCGGCTCATTGGGTTCTCCCGTGGTTTTGCTCAAAGGGAATTGCCAAATCCCCGACATGTGGGAAAATGCGGTGCTTTTGTACCACACATGGGCCTGGATTTGTCAATCCAGACCGAGCTCCCCGGACATTTCCAGAGAACCCCGCATTCCGTAGGTCGCACAAGGGCATCTTTCCAGTATAATTCCCATATGACCAATAATCCAACGCCAATTGTCATCGGTATTGCAGGTGGAAGCGGATCGGGAAAAACGACCGTTGCCCACGTCGTGCTCGAGAAGGTCGGCGAGCAGAAGATAGCTTTTTTAGCTCACGATGCCTACTACAAAGATTTGAGCGATTTACCCATCGCCCAACGCACGAAGATCAACTTCGACCACCCTCACTCGTTGGATACGGCGCTGATCATTGAGCATGTTGAAACACTCAAAAAATGGCAGCCCATCCAATTGCCCATCTACGATTTTAAAACACATACCCGCACGAACCAAAGCATCCCAGTTGAACCCCAGGCGGTGATCATCGTCGAAGGCATTTTGATCTTTGCTGAACCCGAATTGCGCAAACTCTTCGATGTAAAAATCTTTGTTGACACGGATCCAGACATCCGCTTCATCCGCAGGCTGGAACGCGACATATCTGAGCGCGGGCGCACCACCCAGAATGTGATCAAACAATATACAGAAACTGTGCGTCCCATGCACCTCGAATTCGTCGAGCCCTCCAAGCGCTATGCCGATGTGATCATTCCCGAAGGCGGATTCAACACTGTGGCATTAGAAATGGTGATTGCGCGAATCGAGAGCTTGCTGCCCAACAACTAAGAAGCACGGCAATTTCGACAGGAAAATCACATTGAAACTTGGCAAACATGGTCTCACAATAATCCGTATTCTGGCCTTGCTCCTGGTAATCGCCATCACCATATTCGTTTATTCGATTCGGGATAAGGCTGAAGAGCTGGCAGTCTATGGTTATCCAGGGATCTTCTTAATCGCTCTTTTGACCAATGCGACCGTGTTCTTGCCCGCACCGGGCATCGCCGTGGTCTTCGCCATGGGTGCAGTTTTTAATCCACTTTTCGTTGGCCTGGCAGCTGGTGCTGGAGGCGCCCTCGGAGAACTCTCTGGTTATCTTGCCGGTTTCAGTGGTCAAGCCGTTGTCGAAAGAGCTAAGCTTTATGAGCGACTTACAACCTGGGTCAATACATATGGCTTTTGGGCAATCCTGGTTTTAGCCGCCATTCCTAACCCAACCTTTGATATCGCCGGTGTTGCCGCCGGTGTCCTGAAAATGCCCTTGCCCAAGTTTTTACTGGCTGTTCTGATAGGCGTTTCGATCAAGATGATTTTGTTTGCAATTGCCGGGGCACAATCGATGACCTGGATTTTGCGAGAATGAAGACCAACTACCAACGAACAAGTTGAGGAGAAAAATGTCTGAATACGCCCCATTTGATAAATACCTCGATGAACATCTCGATGAAAGCATCGAAGAGCTCTCTGTGCTTTCTGCTCAGCCCAGCGTGGCGGCCCAAAATTGGGGCATGGAAGAATGTGCCCAATTGGTAGCTGAAATGTTGGAGAAGCGCGGCTTCAACACGCAGATCATGCCCACCGGTGGCGCTCCTGTAGTGATTGCCGATCGCGCCGGAGTGCGATCTGACAAAACGCTGCTTTTCTACTGCCACTATGATGTACAGCCCCCTGAGCCGCTGGAGTTATGGGATTCTCCCCCATTCGAGCCCACTATCCGAGACGGAAAACTCTACGCCCGCGGCGTTACCGATGACAAGGGCCATATCACCAGCAGGCTCTTTGCGATTGATGCTCTGCTCGCTGAAGAAGGCGAATTACCCTGCAATATCAAATTCGTCATCGAAGGTGAAGAGGAAATTGGCAGTGTGCATTTGCCTGAATTCATCGAAAAGAATCAAGAACTTTTAGCCGCAGATGCGTGCGTATGGGAATTTGGCCAGGTCAACTTCGAGGGAGTACCCATGCAGTATGTCGGTTTGAGAGGCATTTGCTATGTGGAGCTTTCTGTCGAAACCGCAGATATTGATGTTCACTCTGGGTTAGGTGGGTCGATATTCCCCAACGCGGCCTGGCGGTTAGTCTGGGCATTGAGCACCCTCAAAGATGAAAACGAACACATTCTCATCCCAGGGTATTATGATTCCATCGAGTCTTACACAGAGCGTGACGTGGAATTTTTGGCCGCCTTACCTGACCCAGCTGATGAGTACAAAACTCGCTACGGTGTCAAATCATTCCTGAACGATATTGAGGGTGGCGTAGAATTGCGACTGGCCGAAGTCTTCCAACCCACTTGCACCATTTGTGGGCTGACCTCTGGTTACCAGGGCGAAGGATCCAAAACCGTACTCCCAGCCAGGGCGTCTGCCAAAGTAGATTTCCGTCTCGTTCCCCACCAAACCCCCAAGCAAGTAATAGAGCTATTGCGCGCCCATCTTGATGAGCAAGGATTCTCAGATGTCAAAATTGAATTCCTGGGCGGCGGTCCTGCTGCCAGAACTGATCCTGATGATCCTTTTATTAAAATTGTCGTCGATACGGCAGAAGATATTTACGGGATGCCCATGCAGATCGTCCCCATGATCGGCGGGTCGGGGCCCAACTATCCCTTCGTGCACGTGCTCAATCAACCCGTTGCGACTGCCGGTTGCGGGTATCCCGGGACAAACGCGCACGCGCCCAACGAAAACATGCGCTTAGATTTGTATCTGCAACATGCCAAGCACATGGTCAGGGTTTTGAAGGTGTTTAGTGATGCGTGAATTGAAAATTGGAGGATAGAGATTTTTTTAGAGAATGAAAACGCTTAAGAAGTTTTTTAACGGTATTCTTCGCAGGCTTCCCTTTCGTCAGGATTTAGGGCTAAAGTTAATGGCCCTTTACATTCTGTTCGTTGTGCCCGTGGCGATTGCCGCGCTTCTTATCGCAAATAATACTCAACACCAACTTGAGGAAAGCATTCAGGCCGCGGATTTAGCCCTGGCGCGCTCCATTGCCCAAGAAACAGACGAAAATATGCGCAACGCCATGCGAGCGGTGCGTGAGCTAGGCACTTATGAGGGGGTAAAGGAATTTGACACATTTGCCATGAGCGGTTTATTCGAAACCATCATGAGCGCTAGACCTGATATCAACCTGGTTTATCGTCTCAATACACAAGGGTTTATGGTTTACCACTTTCCTGAGGGACCTCGAACCACTGTTGGAAACGACTTCTCCTTTCGGGATTATTTCCAGCGCGCCCAAATTACAACCAACCCCCTGATATCAAAGGGCCGCATCTCCCCGACGACGCAACAGCCGGTGGCAACAGCGGTGATGCCACTCTGGAACGTCATGGGCGAATTCCTAGGTGTGGTTGCAACGAATATCAAACTCGAAGCTCTCAGCCAGACGCTGGTAAAAATATCCCGGGAGTATGAGCCCGAAGAAGGTTTTGAAGTTCTCATCATCGATGGGAGTCGGCAGGTGATTGCCCATTCTGACCCAGACAAGCTGCTCAGCATATTGCCCGAAACCCAATCCTTCATCACAGATCCACTTCTTCTTGGGCGCGTCGACACTGTCATAGGGCTTGATGAGCAAGGCGTGGAACGCCTTTACAGCTTTGTGCCCGTTTCGGGCGCCGGTTGGGGTGTGATCGTAAGCCGGCCTTCAGCGAAAGCTTTTGAAACGCCGCGTACATTTTTCCAGGGCATTTTGATAGTACTGCTGATATTCGTGATTGTGGGTTTGTCATACTGGGTAGGTTTGTCTCGCATGATCATCCAACCCTTGGGCAATTTGGCAGCCTACAGCCGCATCATCGGAGAGGACGAACAGACAACAGATGAGCAAAGTGAAATACTCGAAGAATTAGCCCACCGCCCGGACCAAGTGGGCAACCTGACGCGCAGCCTTATGGGCATGGAAAGAGACATCGAGGCGCGCTTGAAAGAGCTTTCGACTCTCCTGGAAACAAGCGCCGCTGTCGTTTCCACGCTTGATCCCCAAATGGTATTGAGACGGATTTTGCGCCAGGTTGAACGATTGCTTGACGTCAAGATGAGCGCCATCCTCGCTCTTGATGAACAAAACGCCGTTTTCCGAGTTCCAGCCAGCCGTGGACTTTCGAGCACGTATGTGGAACGCATTTCCATAGACCCTAGCGAACCCCATTCTCCAACCATTCATGCTTTGCGCAACGGATTCCCCACTCAAGTCAGTGATACTGAAACCGACCCCCTCTATGAAACGAATAGAGAAGATGCACGGCGCGAAGGCTATCGATCTCTGTTGGCAATCCCTCTCAACACACAATACGCACCGCCATCTGCGCTCATCGTTCTGCGTCCCGAACCCCATGTTTTTACTGACCAAGAGATCGATCTGCTTTCTAACTTTGCCAATCATGCCGCCATGGCCATCGAAAACGCTGCGCTGTACGCCCGCAGCGATATGCAGCTACAAAAACAAACTCGCCGCCTTGAAGCTCTGATCCAATCACTCAATGATGGGCTCATCCTCGAGGGCCCCGACGGCAATATCGTTTATGCCAACCGGCGCATAAGCATTCTTACGGGATTATCACAAGAAGAGATAGTTGGGGCCAAAGTAGATGCTGTCTTGGATCAGTTGATCCAGAAATCTGATGATCCTGAACGGGCGAAAGAAATCATCCAAATGGCAATTGAAAGTCAGGATGAGCAAGGAGCAGAAATCCTGCTTCCTCATCAAGGGCGCAATATTTGGCTGCGATTACACAGTTTTGCCGTAACTGATCAAAATAAAGTTCCAATCGGTCAGGGTCAACTCATTCATGATATTACTGCTGATCGAGAATTAGATCGCATGAAATCGAATTTGCTTTCTACGGTTTCACACGAACTGCGCACGCCTCTGGCATCTATCAAAGGGTACGCCACAACCCTGCTGGCCGATGATGTAGAATGGGATGGTGCTGCCCAGCAAGAGTTCTTATCAATAATCTCCAATGAAGCTGATCGATTAACAATTTTGGTCAATGAGCTGCTTGATTTATCTCGCCTCGAAGCCGGAAACTTAACTGTTGAGCGCAGACCATGTCAACTGGACAGGATCGTCAAGAGCGCTGCCAAACGCTCAAATCCACAACCGGGTGAGCGGCTGCAGATCTCTATCCCCAAAGATCTTCCGCCCCTCCACGTGGATCGCCGCCGCATCGAAGTTGTACTCAGGAATCTGATTGAAAATGCTGCCAAATATTCCGGCGATTCTTCCCCCATATTTATTAACGCACGTTGTGAAAACCGGGAGATTACAGTCAAAGTGGTAGATTCAGGTCCTGGAATTCCAGAGGAAGAGGGCAACCGTATTTTCGAGAGTTTTTACCGCATCGATAATGGCCTATCACGAAAAACGTCCGGTTCTGGGTTAGGACTTGCAATTAG
Source organism: uncultured Anaerolineales bacterium (assembly GCA_964419495.1). GTDB lineage: Bacteria > Chloroflexota > Anaerolineae > Anaerolineales > UBA11858 > NIOZ-UU35. Next base: position 53,282 of record CAYQQX010000005.1, on the reverse strand, counting down.
CAAAGGATTCATCCAAGCTCACGGAGGGGAAATTTGGATCGAGCCGCGCCAAACTGGCTCATGCTTTGCTTTCACATTACCCCGATATATTGACCCCGAAGAGATTGAAGATTAGTCACATGTTAAATCCACTAGTATTAGTTGTAGATGATGAAAAAACCTTGCGCGATTTCGTTCGCCGAAACCTGGAAGTGCGAGGCTATGATGTGGTCAATGCTTCCAACGGATTGGAAGCGCTAGCTGAATTTACAACCCAAAACATAGATCTGGTGATCTTAGATTTGATGATGCCGCGCATGGACGGTCTGGAAACAACACGACGTATTCGCCAACGCTCCATGGTCCCCATCATCATCCTGACGGCCCTGGATGAAGAGAGCGACAAAATCAAAGCGTTCGATCTGGGCGCTGACGATTATCTGACCAAACCATTTGGGGTCGGAGAACTTCTTGCTAGAGTCAAGGCTGTGCTGCGAAGATCGAGCTGGACTGAGCCCCCGACTCGTCATGGGAAACTAGTTCACGGAGATATCACTGTCAATTTAGAGAGACACGAACTTCTAGTGCGCGGAGAAGAAACAAAATTAACTCCCACAGAATTCAATCTGCTCGTTTACCTGATGGAACACTCGGGCAAAGTGCTTCCCCACTCAGCGATCCTCAAAAATGTTTGGGGGCCAGAGTATGGTGAAGAGACAGAATATCTACGAGTTTATATCGGTCATTTGCGTCAAAAAATTGAGTTGGACGCATCAAAACCAGAATACTTGATAACTGAGCGAGGAATTGGCTATCGATTCGAGCCACCTATCCAGACTATAGGACAATAACTGAAAGTATTGCGTGCTTAGTCTCAATTAGATATCGGTGCAAATTAAATTGGCATTGATACATTTTGCTTATACAATTCACGTTGTGAAATAAGCCACATTTATGGCTTTTTTAGATTTGAAATTCCCTTTTTATTTTTTCTTTACAAAATTTTTTTATACTCATCGAGCAGTTTTACTTCAAGACTCAACGTTGCTGCAATAATCAAAGATACCAAGCGCTTAGTTCGTAAAGGAGGTGTCAGGAAGTTTGATACTGTTGATTTCGGTGAACCATCCCCCATTAGTTGAAATCTACAAGAACAATTTTGGAGGTATCCATGAAACGCTCGCTCGTTGTTTTATTTTCCTTGTTTTTTGTTTTCACCCTCATAGTAACGGCCTGTCAACCAGCCCCAGCGGAAGAACCTGCTGCCGAAGAACCTGCGGCAGAGGAGGCGGAAGAAGTGACCCTTGTTATTGGTTTTACTTCATCGATTACCGGAAAATACGAAACATCATCCGGCCGTCAGGTGCGTGGTTTTGGCTTGTGGATGGATCAGGTCAATGATGCTGGGGGAATTACACTCAGTGATGGCACAGTGGTTAATTTCGAATCGGTCACCTACGATGATGAAAGTGCCAAGGAACGCGTACAAGAGTTATACACTCGCTTGGCTACTGAGGACAACGCTGATTTGATGATCAGCCCCTACTCCAGCGGCTTGACTGCTGCTGCCTCGATCATCGCCGAACAATACGGCAAAGTGATGATCACCACAGGTGCGGCTGATGACAATAACTACAAACAAGGATTCACCCAGGTCTTCCAGATCTATACACCGGCAAGCCGATACCTGGCAGGGGCAGTCGATTTACTAGCTTCTGTGGACCCGAATGTCAAAAAGGTAGCTTTTGTGTATGAGAACACTAATTTCTCTACCAGTGTTGTTGAAGCCGCCAAGGCATATGCTGAAGAATTGGGCTATGAAGTGGTTCTCTTCGAAGGCTACGATCCTGAAACAACCGACTTCGGTCCGTTCATCAATAAGATCCAGGATTCAGGTGCCGAGGCTATTTTGGGCGGCGGCCACTTCCAAGATGGCAGCACCTTCGCTCGTCAATTACACGAACTCGACGTAGCAACCAATCTCTTCGCACTGTTGGTTGCACCTCCCGAGCCCGATTTTGCCGATCTGGGTGATGCGGCCCTTGGCGTGATCGGTCCCAGCCAGTGGGAACCGTTAGCTAACTACACCGAAGAATCTGCTGCTGAAGCTAGTGTACCCTGGTTTGGCCCCACCGGTGACGATTTTGTTGGTACTTATACAGGCGCTTATGACGGCGAAGAACCATCCTACCACTCTGCTGGCGGTTACGCTGCTGGTGTTGTTTTGCAGAAAGCTATCCAGGATGCGGATTCTGTTGACCCTGCAGACATCAAAGCCGCACTGGATGCCATGGATGTACTAACATTCTTTGGCAATGTCAAATTCGACACTAGTGCAGAGGCTCATGGTCTTCAGGTTGGCCACTCGATGATCTATATTCAGTGGCAGACTGACGAGGCTGGCGGATTGGCAAAACAAGTTGTTTGGCCACTAGAAGGCGCCACTGCCGAAGCGCTTTATCCACTCCGCTAAATAAACAGTACCTAATCCCCGTAGATCAAAGCGATCTACGGGGATTTCTCTGGAAACAATCAAACCCTAAAAAGTGGCACTCACCACGGGTCGAGTTTATTTGAGATCCGCTTCGGGAATCTGCCACCTTTATCAAAGGAGAATTTGATGGATTTCTTGCTGGCAAATCTCACCGATGGGTTACTCATCGGCTTTATTTATGGGATCGCCGCAATGGGTCTCAGTCTGATATTCGGTGTCATGGATGTGATCAACCTTTCCCATGGACCGATCATCGCGCTGGGAATGTTTGGGGTGTATCTTGCATTTACTGTACTGGGTCTCCACCCCTACATTGGCATACTTCTTTCTGCAATTATGGGCTTGTTGCTCGGAGTTATTATTTATGCCATTGTGGTACGCAGAGTGCTCAACGCCCCCCACCTCTCAACATTGCTGGCGACATTTTCCGTAAACATGATCATCATTGGCTTAGGTACGGCACATTTCAGCACAGCGCCTTACAATGTGGAGTTTTCTTTGGGCAGGATCACTCTTGGGCCGATCACGCTTTTGGGCACACGTGTCGTCGCAGCCCTGCTTGCAATTCTGGCAACGGCGGGCCTCTACTTGTTTTTATATCGCACGCGACCAGGTCGTTATATCCGTGCGGTAGCTAACAATCGCACTGCGGCAGAATTGGTTGGCGTTCCATCGAACCGGATCTTGGCATTGAGCTTTGGACTTGGCACGCTGCTGGCTGCATTTGCGGGTGGATTAATTGCCACCTTCTTTCCCTTCACAATCCTTGCAGGCGGCATTTATGAATTGAAAAGTTTCGTGATCGTGGTATTAGGCGGGTTGGGCAACCCCATCGGTGCACTACTTGGGGGGTTGATCCTCGGCCTGATAGAAGGAATCATCCCAACGATCATGGAAACAACCTGGGTTCCTGTTGTGGAATTCGTGCTCTTTGTGCTGATCCTGCTCGTTAGGCCCAGTGGGCTGCTAGGAGCGAAGCAATGAAAACCTGGCAGAATTATCTGGGCTTATTAATCTCTGTTTTAGCCGTGGTCCTGTTGACAGCTTGGCCAATGGCTACAGGCAAAGCCGCCGACCGCGAAGTTGCGTTCACAATCCTGCGGGCAGTCGCCCTGGCTTCAAGCTTGAATATCATTCTCGGGTACACGGGCTACGTCAGCTTTGGACACATTGTCTATTTCGGCATCGGCGGATATGTTGGTTTTTATCTGCTAAGTATACAGGGATGGTCGCTGTGGTTTGCCATGCTGGCTGGTGGCGTGGCCGCCGCCGTATTTGCCTTCTTATTCGGCAAAGCTATTTTGCGGTTACGCGGCGCATACTTTGCCTTGGCAACGATTGGTGTGAACCAAGCAGTTTTAGCATTCACTTCCAACTTTGATCTGTTCGGTGGACCGATTGGCATGAACCTGAACTTCAAAGTTTATCAGGATTATGGTGGCGCGCTGAAAGCCTTAGAGATGGTGTTCTACGTCATGGCGGGGCTAACTTTGCTGACCGTACTGCTTACTTATTTCATCCGCACCTCGAAGTTTGGTCTTGGGTTATTGGCCATCCGTGAAGATGAAGATGCTGCTGAAGTGATGGGCGTGGTCGCACCCAACGTCAAAACCTGGGCCTATGTGCTCTCGGCTATTTTCCCTGGCATCATCGGTGTGCTTTTCTTCTTCAAAAACGGCAATATCCAACCCCATGACGCTTTTCCGCTGCATACATCCATCGAGTGGATCGTGATGGTCATGCTTGGTGGTCAAGGAACAGTGTTCGGCCCCATTCTTGGGGCCGTAGGATACCAGCGGATACGTGGCTTATTGCTGACAACGCCATTCTTTAAAAATATCCAATTATCAGTAGCTGGTGCATTGCTGCTATTGATCGTACTCTTCATACCAGCAGGTGTTGTCGGGTGGATTCGCAACCGCTATCCAAAGTCAAGGAGGGTGCTGCAATGACCACCTTGCTACAAGTTGAAAATTTATCCAAACATTTTGGCGGTCTCAAAGCGCTTTCCGATGTGACCTTCGATCTTCCCAAAGGACAAATTATGGGCCTGATCGGTCCTAATGGCGCAGGCAAAACTACATTATTCAATGTTGTCAACGGCGTTTATCCTGCAACTACGGGACGCGTGATATTCAAAGGAGAGGATGTCACTGACGCCAAAACCTACGAAATGGCAAAACTCGGTTTGGCCAGAACGCATCAGATCGTAAAACCTCTAAATGAAATTTCGGTTCTTGAAAATGTCATCGTTGGTGCATGTTTCGGAAGTCAGGGGTATGGGCTTAGCAAAGCTACACCCATTGCCAATGAAGTCATGGAGTTTGTTGGTTTAGCTGACCGAGCAGACCAATTAGCAGCCAGTCTAAACGTAGCCCAGAAGAAAAGACTTGAAATGGCACGCGCCCTGGCCGCCAAACCGGATCTCTTATTCCTGGACGAAGTGTTGGCAGGATTGAACCAATCTGAAATTGCTGAAATGGTCGAAACAGTGCGCAACATCCGTGATCAGGGCATCACCATCATCATGATCGAGCATGTCATGGAGGCTGTAATGAATGTGTCTGACCGCATGATCGTGCTAGATTTTGGAAAGCAAATTGCCGAAGGCACGCCCGATGAGATCAAAAACAACCCGGCTGTCATCGAGGCTTATCTGGGCGATCCAGAGTTAGCCAAGAAACTGATGCAGAAGGCAGCGGAATAGAGGTGAGCGATGGCAATACTTGAAATCAAAGAAATAACCTCTGGCTATGGAGAAGTTCAAATTCTCTGGGGTGCCAATATGGCCCTGGAAAAGGGTAAGATGACATCCCTGGTAGGCGCCAATGGCGCTGGAAAAACCACTATGCTGCGCACTATCATGGGCTTGATCAAACCTTGGAGTGGATCGGTCTTTTTCGAGGGTGCTGATGTCAGCAAACTATCCGCGCACCAAAAAGCGGATCGGGGCCTGGTTATGGTCCCAGAAGGCCGGCAGCTTTTCACAAATATGAGTGTCTCTGAAAATTTAGAGATGGGCGCTTCGCCAAAACGAGCACGCCCTCATATAGACAAGAATCTAAAATTGGTCTTCGAGATGTTCCCTCGCTTAGATGAGCGCAAAGATCAGAAAGCAGGCACGCTCAGCGGCGGCGAACAACAAATGCTGGCTGTTGGGCGCGGCATCATGGCCGAACCGGTTGTGTTAATGATGGATGAACTCTCGTTGGGTTTGGCACCTGTTCTCGTCTTGGATCTCTTCGAAGGTCTGGGTCGTTTGAAGGAAGCTGGAATCACTATGCTTCTCGTTGAGCAAAACGTCCAAATGGCGCTGGCAGTCAGCGATTATGGTTTTGTTCTGGCGCATGGCAAGGTCGACCTGCATGGCTCGGCCCGGGAGTTGATCAGCAACGAACACGTTCAAACAGCCTATCTCGGGGCATAGTATAAAATCTTTTTCCTCCCCCTCGGGGTCATCAATATGATGACCCCGTTATTTTTTATCAGAAACTTATCACTGTCATCGCGAGGAGCGTCTTCTGTGACGCCCGTCCTGAGCTTGTCGAAGGGAAGCGATCTCCTCCTTTTTTTGGAGATTGCTTCACTTCCACCGTAGGCGCGCTGCTAGCGAAGTTCCGTTTGCAATTACATAATATTATTTCAGGCTGTCAGAGAAAAACGCTGACGCCGCATTAAAAACAGCGTATACTTTAAACGTTAGTTCACTAAAGGAGTCCCCCATGCTAGTTGGCGATCGAATGTCCCACCCTGTAATCACAATCTCTGCCGATCTACCCATTATCGAGGCGGTTAACCTGATGCGGCGCGAGCATATCCGCCGCACTCCGGTAATCAAAGACGGAAAACTTGTCGGCATTGTTTCCGATCAGGATTTACTCAATGCCTCCCCCTCCCCTGCAACCTCGCTGAGTATCTGGGAGATGAATTATTTATTGAGCAAGATCACTGTCGAAGATGTGATGACCCCCGATGTACTCACCATTCAAACAGACACCCCCATTGAGGAAGCCGCACGCATCATGGTCGACAACAAAATTGGTGGTCTTCCAGTAATGAAAGAAGATCGCGTCGTAGGAGTGATCACTGAAACTGACATCTTCAAGATATTCTTAGAATTGATGGGGGCGCGCGACCACGGAGTGCGCATCACCGCCCTGATACCTGAAAAGTTGGGGCAGCTTGCGAAATTAACAAAAGCTGTAGCTGAGGCCGAGGGCAACTTCATCTCCCTCGGTGTAACAACTGGCGATGACCCCTCCAACAGTAAAGTGACCTTCAAAGTCAATGGCATCGATGAATCAACCGTGAGTGAAGCCATTCAACCTTTCGTAGAAAAGGTGGAAGATATCCGCACTACAGGATCATAAAATTTCAGTAGATCACAGATTCCCAATTATGGATGTCATTGCGAACGGAGTTGCAACAATCCACGCCATCCACGCACGGGAATGAATTTCCCGTGCTACCGAACAACGCCCGATGAATCGGTCTTGGAAGCAAAGCGGCCTAACCGGATTCATCCGGTGCTATTTTGTAGCCCTGGAATTCATTCCGGGGCGGTTCCCAATTATCAGAACAATATGAAAAAACGCAATAATTCATACAAATATACCCGGCAAGGATAATATCCCTTCCAGATACTACAACCCCTATTGGTTTGTTTTTCCAAATTCCAGCATCCAAATTCCAATCTAAATTCGAACATCCGTTCCATATCCCCTCTTCCTACAGTATAATTCGGGCATGACCTCCACCATTGTCGCCCTAGATATCGAAACAACTGGCCTGAACCCCGATTCCAATGGCATCACAGAAATTGGCGCTGTCCGCTTCAAGGGGGACCGCATTGAAGATGAATGGCACAGCCTGATCAATCCTGGTCAGCGTATTCCCGCACACATTACTCGCCTGACAGGAATCACCGATGCCATGGTGCGTAATGCGCCTAACATTCATGAAGTTCTCGATGATCTGGCCTATTTCGTGGGCGATGCTCCGGTTTTAGGTCATAATGTGCGCTTTGATCTCGGTTTTTTGCGCAGATACGGAATCCTTCTGGAAAATGAACCGCTCGATACATACGAGATGGCCGCAGTGCTGATGCCCAATGCCGGACGCTATCAACTCGGTTCATTGGGTTCGGCTTTAGGAATTCCATTGCCTGCCACGCATCGCGCACTAGATGATGCCCGGGTGACACACAGAGTGTTCACGAAATTATATGACGTCGCCTTAACCATACCCATAGAGGTGCTGGCTGAAATCGTTAGGCTTGGCGACAATGTGGAAAATTGGCTTGGATATGGAATTTTCTTTGATGCCCTGCGCGATCGCTCTAAAGAGAAGGTCCCGGCTCAAAAAGGGCGTAGTGGATTTTTTGAGCCCTTGCTCAGGGGTGGTCAGGCTCAAGATTTGGAACCTCTTGTTCCCGAGGAAGACCCCACCCCATTGGATATCGAGGAAGTGGCATCCATCCTAGAGTATGGTGGCGCATTTTCGAAATATTTCAATCATTTCGAGCAGCGACCCGAACAAGTCGAGATGCTGCGATCTGTAACGCACGCTCTTTCAGAGAATCAACACCTAATGGTCGAAGCCGGTACTGGTGTGGGCAAATCCTATGCCTATCTTATCCCTGCTGCGCTTTGGGCGATGCAAAATGGACTCCGAGTGGTTATCTCCACCAATACCATCAACCTGCAAGACCAATTAATCAACAAAGATATCCCCGATGTCCAGGAAGCCCTGGATATCGATCTATTCGCTTCAGTGCTCAAGGGGCGCGCCAATTATCTATGCCCGCGACGCATGGAAAATATTCGCAAGCGTGGACCCGAAACCCCCGAGGAAATGCGCGTGTTGGCCAAGATTCTGGTATGGCTGCACCAGGGCGGCACCGGCGACCGCGTCGACATTAACCTCAACGGCCCCCTGGAGCGCACTGCTTGGACGCACATGTCCGCCTCAGACGACGGCTGCAATTCGGATAATTGTCTCAAGCACACTGGCGGGGCCTGTCCCTTCTATAAAGCTCGGCAATCTGCCCAAAGCGCACATATTATTATCGTCAACCATGCGCTCTTGCTGGCTGATGTTTCCACAGGCAACCGGGTACTGCCTGAATATGATTACCTGATCATCGACGAGGGACACCATCTCGAAAGCGCCAGCACCAACGCCCTTAGTTTCCGCGCTACGCAAAAGGATTTCATCCGCTTGCTGCGCGAAGTGGGCAGCTACCGTGCGGGGTCCAGCCAGCCTTCGGGGATTCTGGGCAGGCTCTTATCCTTGCTGCACGACAGTATCAGCCCCAGTGAATACGCCGCCTTCAACCACCTGGTTGAGCGCGCCAGCGACCACGCTTTTCAAATGGAGAGTCTGGTGCGAAGTTTCTTCGAAACCATAGACCATTTCCTATTCGAGCAGCGAGAAGGCCAGGCCATGGGGCCATACTCTCAACAAGTCCGAATTCTGGCTGGGACGCGCATCCAACCTGCCTGGCTGGAAGTTGAAGTTGCCTGGGAAGATGCACACAAAACAGCCGTCGCTCTGCTTGGCAAACTCGAACAGATTGCCCAGGCCATGGTTGATCTCTCCGAAGCTGGCTTTGGGGATATCGACACCCTCGAAGAAACCTACCACGATGTCACCAACATCTACAAGCGCGCTAAGGAAATGATCGAGAACATCGAGGCCCTGGTTTTCGATCCACAACCGGACGGCATCTACTGGGCAGAAGTCAAACCTAGTGGCAGAGGCATTACGCTGCAGGCTGCACCTCTGCACATTGGACCACTGGTGCAAAAACATCTCTGGCACGAAAAACTATCGATCATCTTGACCTCGGCCACGTTGACCACCGCAGGGGAGTTCGATTATTTACGTGGGCGCCTGTATGCCGAAGATGCCAACGAACTTGCACTCGGTTCTCCATTCGACTACGAAAACTCGACTCTGCTTTACATCCCCAATAACATCCCTGAACCCGGCGACCGTCGCGGACACCAGCAAGCTATTGAAGGAAGCTTGATCCATCTATGCAAAACCACGGGTGGGCGTACGCTTGTGCTCTTTACAGCCTATTCACAGTTGCAGCAAACATCGAAGGCTATTTCGCCGGCTCTGGCAGATCAGGGCATCATCGTCTTCGAACAGGGTGAAGGCGCCTCGGCGCACTCCCTGTTAGAAAGTTTTCGCGAAACCGAGCGTGCTGTGCTATTAGGCACGCGCTCTTTCTGGGAGGGCGTTGATATCCCAGGCGATGCGCTTTCTGTTCTAGTGATCGTCAAGCTGCCCTTTGCGGTGCCGTCTGACCCGATAGTGGCCTCGCGTGCTGAAACTTTTGAAGAACCTTTTTATCAGTACAATGTCCCCGAGGCAATCCTGGAATTCCGTCAAGGATTTGGGCGCTTGATCCGCACCGAGTCCGACCGGGGTGTAGCAGTGATCCTCGACCGCAGAGTGCTCAGCAAACGCTATGGGCGTTTGTTTATCGATTCTTTACCGCAGTGTACGCAGCGGGTAGGACCATTACAGAATTTACCCCAAGAAACCGCGCGATGGCTAAATTTGTGATCAGCCCCCACCCCTGGCCCCTCCCCCAATCTTGGGAGAGGGGCATAGTGAAAAAACAGGTGAAAGCTGGTTCAAAGCACCGCTTTCACCTGTTTTTTCAAAAATTTTTTCCAACACCAGGGTTAACTCCAATCATAGCATTTGTGCTTAGCGCTCTTTGCGCCTTTGCGTTAAATTTCCACATCAGCGCCCAAACGAAGCCCGAACCCGAGATCATCTCCATCTCAAACGAACGCGCCGCTGGTAATGACTGGTCTTCTCATCCTTCGGTTTCCGGGGATGGGCGCTTTGTGGCATTCATCTCAGCTGCTGACAACCTTGTTGGAAACGATACCAACGGCGTGGCCGACATCTTTGTGCGTGACCGCCTGATAGGCACAACTGAGCGAGTATCTATTTCATCGACAGGTGCACAGGCTGACGCAGCCGCCGACCTTCCCATGATCTCTGCGGATGGCCGCGTGGTGGTTTTTCAATCCCAGGCCAGCAATCTGGTTCCCACAGATGAAGTGGCCCAAACCGATATCTACGCCCATGACCGCCTGACGGGTATCACTGAACGTATCTCTGTTAACGACCGCGGCGAACGCGGTAACGCTGACTCCGCCTCCCCCAGCATTTCTGAAGATGGCCGCTACATTGCTTTTCGTTCTGAAGCCAGCAACCTGGTGCACAACGACACCAACGGTGTGGCTGATGTTTTCATCCGCGACCGATTAACGGGTCATACATTCCGGGCTTCGATCAGCAGCCGCGGCCAGCAAGCAGATGCTCCCTCGGGAGAGCAGGTGCTGCTCACGCCCGACGGCCGTACGGTGATTTTCAGTTCCCAGGCAAATACGCTGGCTGTTTCGATCTCCAATGAGCCAAGATTGTATCTTTTCAACCGCGTTCTGGCCAAGATCGAATACGTCAACCTGCCTATCGATGGGCGTGAGCGCATCGTCTATCAGATCGCAACTTCTCGCTCAGCGGGCATCATCGCTGCGCTGAATTTGGTCGGCGGAGAAATTTTCGAAATATTAATTTTCGACCGAAGTACATTCCAAACCCAAACCCTAACCAGCTTCCCTGCCACAGAGATATTATTGTCCGCACCCCCGCATATCACACTCTCCAACGATGGGAGTTACCTCACAGCATCGATCCCAGGGCAGAACAATTCAACCGAACTGCAGCAATTTGACATCGAGACCAACCAATCCCAAATTACAACCTCGGGGGATATCGAAGGCGGCATCTCATCATCACACAGCGGAGATGCTCTTGTCTATGCGCAAAGCATTGAGGGTGTATCTCAGATTTTCTACCAGGATATCATCACAAGCGCCGAGTCAGGCTACGCTCTATCCGGGCGCGTGACCGACGGGGTTGGACAACCCCTTTCGCTAGTCACAATTAGCACCCAAAGCGGTATTTCCACGCGCAGCGATGGGAACGGGTATTTCTTCCTTAGCGGCATCCCACCCGGAACGGAGTCCTTGACCCCCTCGAAAGATGGTTTCACCTTCGAACCAGAATCCCTGCCCATTGACGTGGGATCCGACCTCGAGGACCTCCATTTTCAAGCCTATCATGAAGAAGTGCTCGCAGAAGCCCAAAAAGGGCTGGGCATGCCTTACAGCTTCGATCGCGGCGATAAAGGGCCCTACCACGGCTACGCGGCGGGTTATTGCACCGATCTGGTTTTGGACGCATACACCTGGGGTGCTGACTACAATATCCAGTTCGCATTAGAGCAGGACTATCGCGCCCACCCAGAACACACCTACCGCTGGCGTGATGCCCGCAATGCCAACGACATGTGGCGCTTCTTAGCCTACAGCGGGCAAATGCTGCCCCACGCGGCACCCTATCAACCCGGTGACATTGTATTTTTTGATTGGAGTGAAGACGGCGAGATCGATCATGTGGCAGTGCTTTCAGAGATCAATTTTGAAAATCGACCCAAAAATATGTATGACGCTACCGGGGTGATCAGCAGCAACCCCAGCGGACTGGCTGCTGAGTTGCCCTGGGAAGATTTCCACGAACAAACTGTGCGCGGGCATGCGCGTTGGGATGGATCGTACGAGGTGGTCATACCCACAATGCCGCAGGGACAATTCCTACAGGTTTTGGTGGGATCGGCGCAAGTATCCCTGCGCCTGTTCAGCCCGACGGGGGAGGCGCTTTCTGAATCGGAGCGTCTCATCCCAGGCGGGACTTTCTTTGATCTGGGTTGGGAGCAGAGTTTGAGTGTCTTCTCGCCCCAAGCCAATGGCGAAGAATATCTGATCGAGATCAATAACTTGAGTGCTGAGAACACTCCCTTTCAATTTCTTGCGCACGTAATCGTAGACGGGTTCGTTACAGATCGAATAGAATTTAAGGACCAACTCGTACCTGGAGAAATTCGAGAAATCTCTATCACGCTGAATCTTGATGAAAATGACAATTTGATTTTGGGTTCTGCTATCGAATTAGAAAACGAATAGGGGAAGAGTCATGAAACACATAATCTTCATAACTTTGATTGTTATCACCCTCTCAGCTTGCACTCGCTCGACGGGAAATGAGGGCCTGCCTACGGTAATCCCCACTGCAACACCTTTACCCGATGACCCTGTTGATATCGGCATCGTTGAGCACGCCATCCGACAAGTCATCGACCTCGAACGCGAGACCGTCTTGGCTTTCATCACCGCTGATACCAGCATCCAAAATATCGATATTTCCAGTGATGACATGTGGGCCGTGGGCTGGATGATCCCCATCGATCCCGAGGCCGATGAGCCAGTGCCCATTGAGCCTGGGTTAGTGCTGCTGGAAAAAATGGACGATGATTGGAAAGTTTGGCTGCCAACCACGGACGGCTGGATCGATACCCTGGCCAACATTCCTGATGAAATCCTATCGGCAGAACACAAAAAAATCTGGGAACGGCGCTACCAAATCCAGGCCGTCAATATGCCAACAGAGGCACTCAGCGGGTATAAACTCCCATGGGAAGCCGGGGTCACGCGCCGACTGACCCAGAGCACGTGCCACAACCAGTTTATTCCCAGCGGCAATGCCCATTTTTCTTTTGACTTCTCCACGAGAGGCATCTTGTGGGATATTTATGCATCCAAGGGTGGACGGATGTGGCTGTGGAAGGACAGCGTGCCCACCTGCAACGAATACACCTGTTCCGACCATCAACCGGTGGGAAATTACGTAGTCATCAGAGATGATTCAACCGACCCGGCGACATATCAACTCTACTTACATCTCAAACAAGGCAGCATCCCTGAAGAAATCAAAGAAAAGAACAAAATGATCGGTCAGGGTCAATTGATTGGCGTCGTGGACAACACCGGCCAGAGCTGGGGTCATCATCTTCATTTTCAGGTACAGGTGCCGCTATATGGAGATAATTACTATTGGGGCCGCGCTGTGGATATCACCTTCGACGATGTGGACGTCAACGGCGGCCGGCCGCGTGTGATCAATTCCTGGTGCAATGACCAGAAATATTGCGACGAACCGGGTGATGTTTGCAATACATTCCAAGAGCACTACACCTCGCAGAATGAAATCTCTACGGACGAGCCGCGCAACCTATTCCTGCCGCTAATCTTTCAACAGCGAGACACATTTGCAACCCCAACACCTACATCACCCTAGTATATTTGTTTACGAATATGCTAGGGTGAGCCTTATAACCGCAAAGTACGCTGAGATCGCCGAGTTATTTGGCGGTGTCCTGAGAAAATCAATACCAACACTAGTTGGCTCAATAGATGTTTTTACACTTTGTAATTTGGGAGTGGCGATTATCGTGGTGTCAGTATTCGGGGTACACAAACGTCTCCACTGTCATTCCGAGTGTAGCGAGGAATCCCTGGTATTTGATTGTAATAACACGCTGAACACTTGTGTCATTCTGAGCGAAGCGAAGCATGCCCTGAGCATGTCGAAGGGAATCCCTTATATGTTCAATTTGTTTGAGCCTTTGCAGGTACAAAGTGACTCGGCCTTTCAGGGATTCTTCCTCTGCTCCAGCCGCTTCGCTTCCTTCGCTCCTCAGAGACAAGGTAAAGTGTTCGACATCATTCTAACCATTACAGTTCTCCGCGATAGGATAGAATTTTTTGGAATTTACTATGCCCATTGAGCTCTGGCTCGGATTCGTTGCCGCGACCACGTTTTTAGTAATCACGCCCGGCCCAACCGTTCTGACAGTAATCAGCTATTCGATTGCGCATGGACGTCGAGCGAGCATACCGTTGGTAGCTGGCGTTGGAGCCGGAGATGTGGTTTCTATTTCGCTATCCATACTCGGTCTAGGCGCATTAATGACGGCCTCGGCAGACTGGTTTAACATCCTCAAATGGGTTGGGGGGGTGTACATGATATATTTGGGGGTCACGCTCATTCTTCGCAACGGATCAGGCACTGAGGATATTGATCCCGCTCAACAACAATCTCCTTGGTCATTTTTCCGCAAGACCTTCATTGTGACCGCCTTCAATCCCAGAGGAATTGCATTCTTTGTGGCCTTTCTGCCCCAGTTTGTCAGTCCTAATGCCAATATCGCACGACAGCTATTGATATTAGCAATTACGTTCGTTGTTTTGGCGACTGCCAACGCCGCGCTATATTCACTTTTTGCAGTAGCCGCAAGTCAGATGCTTTCATCTACACGCGCCCAGCGCTTATTCAATTATTCGGGGGGGACTATTCTTATCCTGGCTGCCATTTGGGCCCTACTGGCAAAGCAACCGGCATAAATTTCCATATGAAAATTACAATTCTCACCAGCTCTTATCCCCGCTTCCCGGGTGATGGAACTGCACCTTTCATTCAATCTATTGCACAAAGTTTCATTAATTTGGGTCACGAGGTTGAAGTCGCTGTACCTTACGATCCACAAGTTGTTGAGACTGTATCATCAAGGATAAAAATTCACCGCTATCGCTATATCTGGCCAAAGCGTCTGCATATCATGGGGCACGCCAAAGCGCTCGAAGCCGATGTTCGTCTACGATCTTTAGCATTTATCCTGCTGCCATTCTTTTTGATTGCAGCGTTTTTCAAATTACTGCGCGTCACTCGAGAACAGAAATCCCAAATTATTCACGCTCATTGGGTGCTGCCCAACGGACCCGTTGCAGTATTAGTTGCATGGGTCAGAAAGATTCCTTTTGTGGTCAGCTTGCACGGTTCTGACATGTATATCGCCCAAAAAAATCCGCTCTTCAAGGCAGTTACTCGCTGGGTTTTCAGTCATGCAGCTGCGGTCACATCCTGCAGCAAACAACTCCTCAAAGCCGCTCAATCTCTTGATGCTCCCAGTGCAAGTTATATATTCCCTTGGGGTGTTGACTCAGAAAAATTCTATCCAAAACCCAAAAATCCTGAATTAGCACTTTCCTGGGGACTTCACCCTGATGATATTCACATTATCGCTTTGGGCAGGTTGGTACACAAAAAGGGCTTCGAAGTGCTATTGCGTGCCTTTGCGAAACTGGCGCATCAACATTCTCAAGTCAAGCTGGTGATTGGCGGCGAAGGCTCACTGCGCTCAACGTTGGCAGCTGCGGCGCAGAAATACGGCATTCAAGATCAAGTCGTGTTTCCAGGGCGCATTTCATGGGATCAAGTTGTAGATTTCTTCGCCCAGGGAGATATTTTCGTCTTACCCTCAATTCAAGACATCCATGGCAATGTGGATGGCCTGCCAACAGTGCTGGTCGAAGCGTTGGCCTGTGGGCTTCCTGTTATCGCCAGCGATATTGGTGGTGTGCAAATGCTGATCGAAGACGGAGAAAATGGGTTGCTCATCCACCCCGGCGACTCTCAGGCCTTGGGCAAAGCTCTGAAGCGGTTATTGAGCAATGAAGAAGAGCGTTACCGCTTAGGGCAAAATGCACATCAATCTGTCATCAACGATCATCTTTGGGATTCTGTCGCCGGAAAATTGATTGAGATATTCCATGCTGCCATCCAGTGATTCAAAGTCGATGCGTGCGCGGAAAGCTGCCAAGATTTTGGCGATCTTAAGCGATTTCATGACAGATGATTTAAGCGAAAAATCTTGTCTGGATGTTGGCTGCCGGGATGGCATCATTCTTAAGGCGTTGTCGACGCAATTTCATTTCAATGTTGGGATAGATATTGAATCTACATCCCTACCCCCCAAAGATTGGGGGGAACATTCCCTCCCAGAATTGGGGTCCGGGGGGCAAAATCGGGAAGATCTTCCACCTACTCACTTCACCCAAGCCAACGGAAAAGAACTCCCCTTCCCTGGAGAGCAATTTGATCTAATCATCTGCGCCCAGGTCTATGAGCATGTTGATGATCCGGTCAGCTTGGTTGCCGAAATTCGGCGCGTATTGAAACCTCATGGGATCATTTTTTTCAGCGGCCCAAACCGCTGGGCTGTAGTTGAAGAACACTATCACCTTCCATTTTTATCCTGGCTTCCAAAGAAGTTGGCTGACCGCTACATGCGTACAACCAAACGTGGGGATAGATACGAAATTCAGCCTCTGAGTTATTGGCAGCTCAGGCACCTTCTGTGCGACTTCAAGATTCACGATTACGCCCCGAAGCTGCTGTCCCATCCGGAGCTGTTCGCTCTCGATGAACGCGTCAAAGTTAGAATTCCGCCTTGGTTGGGGAAACTGCTTCGACCTTGGGTGCCCAATTTCAATTGGGTACTTACTATTAAAGACCCTAAGGGTTTTAGGGATTTCCCGAAAACCGAAAATTCATCTAATTCACAACTGCTTGGATCTACGAAGATTTCAGAAGAAACCCTTAGGGTCTCTGCAATCGGGCAAAGTGCCTATACGCAAGATTACTATCTCACCGAGTGTGAGGGATTTGAAGAATTCATTGAAACCCGCGCAGCGAGAATCTCCCCACGCCTGGCGCGTCCCATGGAAATTGCCGATATCCAACCCCATCAGCGCATTCTCGACATCGGCAGTGGTCGCGGCGAATTGGTATTGCACAGTGCCCAACGTGGGGCTTTCAGTTGGGGCTTAGATTACGCCTGGGAGGCGTTGCGACTGACGAAGCAACTACCACGCCAATCCAAGATGGCATTTCAACAGGCAAACGCTCAATCACTGCCCTTTGCATCCAACATTTTCGATACGATATTTATGCTAGACATCGTTGAGCATTTATCGTCAAAGGAATTAAAAATTGCTTTCCAAGAAGTTCATCGAGTGCTAAAGCCCACCGGACGCCTGATCATCCACACCATGCCCAATTTGTGGTATTACCGCTACGGGTATCCGCTTTTCCGTTGGGTGCAGTTTCTCCGGGGACAAGAAATCCCCAAAGACCCAAGATCACGCTGGCGCTACGCGCATTTACACGTCAACGAACAGCATCCTCTCAAAATAAGAAATTCCCTCAAATCAGCCAATTTCCACACCAAAATCTGGCTTGAATCGGTCCAAGATTATTCTCGAGAATCCAGCCCCATCGTCAGGCTCATCATGAAATCTCTGACGCACTTACCCCTCTTGAAGTTGATCTTCTGCAATGACATTTTTGCGATGGGCACCAAAAAATGAAAATTGCCATCGAAGCCCTGGGCATTCACGATTACGGCGGCGGTCGCACGGCCACGCTCAACCTGCTGCACAACTTACTGGCTATCGACCAGGATAATCATTACGTTGTCATTCTCAGCGCACCTGAACCCGAGCTTGTGGCAAGAAACCTGCAACAATGGATAGCACCAACCCAAAACCGCTTCTTGATGCGCGTATGGGCACAATTGATTTTGCCGCCCAGGTTACGCAATTATGATCTTATTCATTTCGCAAAGAACTTGTCCACACTTGGAATGCCAATACCCGCAATCGTGACCATTTACGATATGACCACCTTGATATTTCCTGAGCATTTCCCAAAGCTTGATGTCTGGTATTGGCGCAAATTACAGAAATATTCTCTGAACAGCGCAGAACGAATCATTGCCATTTCTGAGACAACCAGGCAAGATATTCAGACTTACTATGGTGTTGATCCTGACAAAATAAGCGTGGTCTACCCTTCAATTCACCCCCGCTTTCAAGCCATAGCCCTTGAAGGTGTGCGTGAAGTCCTGAAGCGCTACAATCTTCCAGAGGATTACATCGTCCACGTAGGCAGAATAGATAGCAAAAAGAATATTTCTTTACTGATTGAGGCATTTGCACATTTCGTCAAAGTGGTCAACACAAATTATCAGGGTTCGCTGGTGATCGTCGGTGCTGAATATGCCAAAAGCCCGGATCGCATTTTGTCTAAAATCATCGCCCGCCACAACCTTTCAGACCAGATTTTCTTCACGGGCCGCGTCCCCAACGCTGATCTACCAGCAATTTACAGTGCTGCGCAAACCGCAGTTGTGACATCCCACCACGAAGGCTTTGGGTTAGCAGCTGTCGAAGCCATGGCCTGTGGCACACCGCTCATTGCTGTCAGCTCCGGAGCCATTCCCGAGGTAGTTGGTAATTCCGCACAGCTGGTCGATTTCCCATCACCAGAATCTCTGGCAGAGGCGATCTTCAAAGTGCTTTCAGGCGAATCCATCCAAGCCCGTCTTCGCGAGAAAGGCTTATCTCGCGCAAGAAATTATCAGAACAAAAATGACGCGCAAAATACGCTTGAAATTTACCAGGGAATTTTTCGGTCAAGGAAAACCTAACTTATTAAACTCATTCCCGTTATAATATGTCTGCGTTATTCGAATGCCCGGAGGGCTATCCTATGAAAAAATCTATTGCCATTTTCATTTGTATCAGCTTTTGTATGATTTCAATCTCGAGCGTGGGTGCTCAAGGTCCCGAAGGCGATTGGGCCAGCAGCATTTCATGCCAGAATTTGGATCAGGACAATGCGGCTGAGATCACATTAACATTCTATTCCAATGCAGATGGCTCAATTGCGGCAATCTACAATGACACAATCACGGCTGGAAACAGCCGCAATTATGACACCGCCGATCAAGCATTGGGTGTGCCGGCTGATTTTTCTGGCTCAGTGGTAGTCAGCTCTCTCAAACCCGTTGTATGCACAGTCAATACGCTGAACTCAGGCTCAGGTACCAGCGAAGATCCGTACCGCATTGCCAGCAGTTCCGGTCTGGATGAATTAGAAGTGGCTTCGACGATTTACGCCCCCCAGGTAATGAAAACCTACTTTGGTTGGAGCTCATATATTTCAGTTCAGAATGCCAGCGACAGCCCCGTAACGATTCAGATCACCTACAAAACCAGGGCAGGCGATGACGTTGCCGGTGCTGCAGAAATCGCGACTATTCCAAGCCACAGCAATGCGCTTTTCTATCAAACTGCTAATGAAGCACTCACAGATTCATTTATCGGCGCAGCAAAAGTAAACGTCACCAGTCCAGTTGAAGGGGAAATTGCTGCGGTGGTACATTTCTACAACATTGGCGACGATACCTCGACTTCCCAGTTTCACAGCTATAATGGTCTCAGTGGTGGCGCTACCAAGCTTTATTTACCGCGCCTCGTGCGTCTGTTTTACGGCTATAACAGTGGGGTAACAATTCAGAATATTAGCGATGTGGATACAACAGTTACAATCACGTTCAACTTTGACGAAAAAACTTACGTTTATAACTCAGATACCATCAGCCCAAACACTGCCTTGTTCTTGTATCTCCCTGATGTGGACGAACTCGACGAAGTAGATACTTTTGCAATTGGGAAGCGCTTTGGCAACGCCGTTGTCGTCTCCAACAACGCTGAAGCCAGCATCGTCGGCATTGTCAACGAGGATAATCGTGGTAACACAGAACACAACGATGGCAATCCAATCCCCGAAGAACGCATCGGTCAGGGATCAACATACAGCGCCATCCCTTCCGGGTCAGAGACATTGAGTCTTTACTTCCCTCAGGTAATGAGAAAGGTCGATGGCATTTTCTCAGGTGGCTTTTTCTTCTCTAATATTTCTGGACAAGCAGGATTTTGTGAAATCCATTTTACGGGTGTTCCCGAGGCCAAGATCGATGATTTCGATATGGCAGTCAATGAGTCAAAATCCTACTTTGCACCCAACATCTCAAACTTACCCGATGGCTTTAACAGCAGTGTAAGTGTGCACTGCAATATCGAGGTCATTGGCATTCAAAACTTCGCCGCTGACCCTGGAACGGGCAAAGTGGGGGATAGTTTTACCCAGAATAATGGGTTCAATAAATAGCAACAAAAAAAAGAGCCTGCGCTGCAGGCTCTTCTCTTGTCAAATTTCAAATTCGGTTATCAGCGTTCTGTTTATCCCCTCATTAAATTCGAAATAAAGAACCACAAATTGGCTGGGCGCTCTGCCAATCGGCGCACGAAGTATGGGTACCACTCCGTGCCGTAGGGGACGTACACTCTAACTGGGTATCCTTCAGCAGCCAACTGTTCTTGCAGATCCCTGCGGATTCCATGCAGCATTTGGAATTCCAGGGCATCATTAGGGAATCCCACTTCTTTAGCATAGGCTTTGGCATAATCTATACGAGCTTCATCGTGACTGGCGATAGCAGGTATCGGCGGATAACGACCGCACGGGGAAATGCGTGGTAATTCATGATCCATCGAGCCATCGATCATCATCTTGGTCAAGCGATCAAAACTGATATCTACATCAGCTTTGCTTGGATACGCTATTTCTGCTGGCTCTTTATAGGCGCCTTTACAAAGCCGCACCCGCGCCCCCTCGGCCATCAATTGTTTTGTGTCGTCATCGCTGCGGAACAAATAAGACTGGATGACTATCCCGACAGAATCAGCATACCCCTCATTGCGCATTTTTCGGAACAAGTCCAGCGTGATCTGCGTTACGGGTGAGTCTTCCATATCAATGCGCACGAAATTCTGCTGCGAATGGGCGCGCTCGACGATCAAGCGCAGATTCTCTTCACAGATTTCCTCATCCAGAAGTAGGCCAATCTGACTGAGCTTGATCGATATTCCCGATTGCACCTCAGCGCGATTGATCTCATCGAGAATATGCAAAATTTCTTTGGTTGCCTGTTTAGCTTCGTCGGCGCTGGTTACATTTTCCCCTAAGTGGTCCAGCGTGGCACAAATGCCCTTTTCATTCAAATTCTTAATGGCCTGGATAGCTTCCTGGGGAGTTTCCCCGGCCACAAAACGAGAAGCAACATTCCAGGCAATTTTCCAGCGCGTCACCAATCGACGCGCCCACTCTGCTTTCGAAAGATAAATCAGCAATGAACGCAGCATATGTCAATATCCTATTGTCTCCTAAGGGGTTGAATTACAGCTTCGAAATCCATCCTACACGATCACAATAATCGAGCACAGTGCATAAGATAATTATTTTGGTAGAAATTTTGCACCTTGGCAAATACACCTGTTGTTCAGAAGCCCGTCCCCGGTCAAACTGAGGATGAGGATATGGCAAAAAATCTCCTTAACTCATGTGGGAGTGGTCTAAATGATGGTGTTTTACAAAATCCAATGGAATAAGTGTCATTCTGAACGCAGCGCAGCGGAGTGAAGAATCCCTGAAACCAAGCAATTATCAAGCAAAGCAGGATGCCTGGGATTCCTCGCTTCACTCGGAATGACAATAGAAAAGTTTGTGCCTTCTGAATAATGAACACCACGAAAATCACCACTCCCCTCATGTTACGCACACGTAGCAAGGTTTCCCTGGAAATAGGGGTTTTAGGGAGATTCTCTTTTGCTTGCGTAACATCAATCCTTAATTCAAATTTTACACCCAAACTCCCCTATGTTAGAATCCAGCCCATGCGTTCACGAGGTAGCTTTTCTTTACTACGTTGGATTTCAATATTTCTGATCCTTTTCGCCGTTATCTTGGCAACCATCCAGGTGGCTTCATACAGCCGAACCCGGGCAGTCTTTCCAGTTGGGATGAAAATTGCCCAAATCCCAGTGGGCGGGCTCGATCGCCAGTCTACTGCACAGCGCCTGCTTGAGGTTTACAACCTTCCTGTAGAATTACACTACAATGAGAATATTATTCACCTTGATCCCTCAGTAGTTGGCTTTGAACTCGACCTGGAGAGCATGTTAGCGGCAGCCGATCTTGAACGCACCCGGGCCCAGTTTTGGGTTGGTTTTTGGGATTACCTTTGGGGTCGTCGCCCTGTACCTTCGGATATCCCTTTGCGATCTTCTTTTTCGGAAGCCAGATTGCAGGCCTACCTGGCTGAAGAAATTGCAACTCGGTATGATCAACCCCCTACGGCACCCATTCCCGTAGCAGGTTCTTTAGATTTTCAACCCGGAGAACTGGGCACAGCGATAAACTTAGAAAGGTCTGCCCTGCCCATTGACAACGCACTGCGATCTACGACCTCGCGCGTGGTTTCTCTCCCCCTGGAACGGACTCTGCCCCCACACCCTTCGCGCGAAAATTTAGAAATCCTGCTCAAGCAGACCATTGACCTGGCCGATTTCGAGGGCATAGCCGGCTTGTATATGATGGATCTGCAAACCAACCAGGAGATCCATTTTGCCCGGCAGAACGGCGCCGATGTTGCCGTTCAACCCGACGTGGCATTTACTACTGCTAGTATCATCAAAATTCCTATCCTGATCTCCACCTTTCGTCAAATCGATGGCACACCCGACATCGAAACCGCTAACCTGATCGAGAAAATGATCATCGAATCTGGCAATGAGACCGCCGATTGGCTGATGCAGCGCGAGATCGATCCGGTAAGGGCGCCTCTCTTGATAACCGAAGATTTGCAAGCCCTGGGGCTGGCAAACACGTTCCTTGCTGGACATTTTTATCTGGGTGCTCCCGTTCTGGATATCTTCCAGACCCCCGCAAACTTGCGCACCGATGTCTTCACCAACCCTGATATCTACAACCAAACCACAGCTTCCGACATGGGCATGCTTCTGGAAGATTTGTATTTATGTGCTGAAACCGGGGGCGGCTCCCTGCCAGCCGTCTTCGGCGGAGAGATCGTGCAGGAAGAGTGCAAAAGCATGGTCACGTATCTGACCCTTAACAAGATGCCTTCCCTTCTTGAAGCTGGCATCCCCGAAGGGACTCAGATCGCGCACAAACACGGCTGGGTGACCAATAACGGCATTATCAACCTGATCGGCGATGCCGGGATCATCTACACCATCGGTGGCGACTATGTGCTGGTAATATTCATGTATCACCCCGTACAGCTAATTTGGGACCCCTCTTCTGAGTTAGTCGGTCAGCTTTCCATGGCAGTTTATAACTACTTCAATCTACCCACACAATAAGCACTTCACTCCACGAATCAAGGACGGTGAGTGGTGATTTTCGTGGAGTTCACTATTTGGGATACACAAACGTCTCCACTGTCATTCCGAGCGAAGCGAGGAATCCCGAGAATTTGACCGTGCTTGCTAATCGCCCGGTTACATGGATTCTTCACTTCGCTGTGCTGCGTTCAGAATGACACATAGAAATGGGTTTTAGGAAATACCAGCATTTTCACCCCCCCCCAAGGACGCCGCTCAAAATTGAGTGGCGCTGTATTTTATGCCCAGGCTTTACAACTGTCGGTCGACAATATAATTCCCCAACTCAAATAAGGCTTCCCGTTCGCCACTCTCGGGCATCTGCGCTAAAAATTCCAAACCGCGCTCAACATATCCACGCGCTTCATCAAACGCATCGTGGATCGCTCCACTTCCTCGAATAGCTTTCACCAACCGCTCCATGCGGACTTCGTCGGCGAATTCTCCATTCAGCACTGCTTTCATATCTTGATCGTCAGGATTGCCTTCTTGATAGTAAATCGCCGGCAGCGTGACCAATCCTTGACGCAAATCGCTGGCCACAGGTTTACCCACAGCTTCCTGTTCACCAGTAAAATCGAGGATATCGTCAACGATCTGGAAGGCCATGCCAATTTCATAACCAAACTTGCGCATGGCATCCACAACCTCTTCATCGCAGCAGCTAATCAACGCCGCTGATTTAGTAGCCAATACAAACATCGAGGCTGTTTTGGCATAAATGCGCTGGTAATAATTCTCACGGCTGGCAACCCCGCGGCTGGTAAACATTTGGTTGATCTCGCCATCGACGATGGTGGCCAGAGCTTCGGCGAAACTTTGCATCACCTCAACCGAGTCAGTTTGGGCAGCCATCTTGGCGGCGCGCGCGAAAATATAATCCCCCGCCAAAACTGTCGCGGCGGGGGACCATTGAGCGTTGACTGTCGGGATGCCACGGCGCAGCAGGGAGCCATCGATCAAATCGTCATGAACCAGGGTGGCCGTATGCAGCATCTCAATCGATGCCGCCAGGGTAATCAAGCGCTGAGAGTCGGCGCCAAACATTCGGCCTGTGAGCAAGGTCACAGCCGGGCGTACCCTTTTTCCGCCCGATGAAACCAGGTGCTCGACCACAGTATGCAAATCAGGATGATGCGCGTCTACTTGCAAGCGCATCAGCTGTTCTACATCTTGAATTCCACTTTCTACCAAACTAAAAAAACGAGCGCTCAATCAGCATTTCTCCATTGAAAAAGTCTCGCCGCATTCTTGCTGGTGATCGCCCCAATCGAGCGGGGGGATTCGCCGCGCAGTTGGGCGATCCGCTCCGAGACGTAATAAACATGCGCCGGTTCGTTGCGTTTGCCGCGATAAGGATGCGGCGTCAAGAAAGGGCCATCGGTTTCGATCAGCATTTTTTCAAGCGGGGTGGTTGTCACAACGTCTCGAAGTTCATGCGCGTTTTTGAATGTCACCGGTCCAGTTATTCCCACATAAAAACCGAGTTCCAATGCTTGCTGGGCTTCGGGCTCGCTTTCCAAGAATGAGTGAAAAACTCCTGGTTGATCATCAGACAGCGCTTGGCGCAGTTCTCGGATGATCTCAACCACATCTGCGAAACAGGTTCGATCTTTTGGGCTGGAATTACGCGTGTGAATAATTATGGGTAGCTCGACCTGCCCTGCAAGTTCTATCTGCTCCCGGAAGACGCGCTTTTGAAGGCTGCGCGGCGCCCGATCGCGGTAATAATCCAGACCGATCTCACCGATGGCGACAACCTTGGGGTGGTCGGTCAGTTCTGTGAGTGCACCGAGGGTACCAGCATCCCAGGTGGTCGCTGAGTTGGGGTGCACCCCAACCGCCGCGTATACCTGGGAATGAGTCTCAGCCAACTTTATAGCCGCGCGACTGGAAGGCAAATCAATGCCCGGAACCAAGATCCGCTCGACACCCGCCTCCCACGCCCGAGCCAGGACTGCATCCCGGTCTTTTTCGTAGTTACTGAAATATAAATGGCAGTGAGTGTCTGTTAATTTCATATGCGAAGTGCGGCGTACGAAGTGTGATGTGCAAAGTACAGAGTGAATTCGTCGCACCCGGCACCTTTCACATAGCACATTATCTTATTCCAGCAATCTTCAAGCCGTCCTGCAGGATGGCTTGAACTTTGTCCTCGTGCGTGGTCTCGCAATAGACCCGAATGATCGGTTCTGTGCCTGAGAAGCGGATCAGCAGCCAACCGTTATCCTCGAGCTGGAACTGATAACCATCGATTGTCAACAAACCTTCCACCTTCAACCCGCCAATGGTTTCGGGGTTTGCGTTTAGAATGCGGTCAATCTTTTCCTGGCGCTGGCCTTCGAAGGGTGTATCAATCCGGTCGTAATGATGCGCTCCAACCTTACTGAAGAGCAAATCGAGCAGCTCAGAAGGTTTGCGCTCCAACTTTACCATCATATCCAAGAAATACAGGCCTGCCAGAATACCATCTCGTTCGGGGACGTTGCCGCGGAATGCATACCCACCGGATTCTTCGCCGCCGATCATGGCATCCGTCTCGAGCATCTTCGGCGCCACAAATTTGAAGCCTACACCGGTTTCGTGCACTTCAACGCCATAGATATCCGCCAGCTTGTTAAGCATCTTGGTGGTGGAGATGGTCTTTACAATGGGACCCCGCTCGCCGCGCACTTCCAAGAGATAGTAGGCCAACAGGCCATAAGCACGCAATTGATTGATAAACTCACCATTCTCATCGCCAAAGCCAACGCGGTCGGCGTCGCCATCGTTGATCAGCAGCACATCGGCATCATACTCCTTGGTGGCCGCCAAACCAACATCCACATTGGGCGGAATTGGCTCGGGCCGGCTCATCTCAGGGAATAAGGGATGTCGAGTGTTGTGAATCTCGATCACCTCGGTCTTTCCACCGGCCAATAATTTGGGGAACCAACCGGCACCATTGCCCCACATCGGCTCGATCAGGATTTTCAAGCCAGCTGCTTTGATGGGCTCCAGATCAACTAATGTGTTAATATGGGCAATGTAATCAGGGTCGGGGTCAAAGTAGCTGACGAAGCCCTGGCGGCGAGCTTCAGCCAATTTAAGTCGTTTTGCCTCGGCCTCGGTTTCAGGGATGAAGCTTTCAATTTCTTTCAACCCTTCAGGCGGAATCGCTCCGCCATTCTCATCGCGCACCTTGAAGCCGTTATCGTGATAGGGATTATGTGAAGCAGTCACGTTGACAGCCCCAACAGCTTTGCGCGCAACCACAGAATACGAAATCACTGGCGTTGGGGATGCCCCATCGGTGAGATAGACACGCAAACCATTACCAGCCAACACTTCAGCAACAGCGGCAGCGAAGTTCTCGCCCTGAAAGCGTTTGTCGTGACCAACGACAACCCATTTGCCTTCATGACCTTGTTTTATTAGATAAGATGCAAATCCCTGCGCACAGCGACGTACATTTGCAAATGTATAATCCTCGGCGATTTTTCCTCGCCAGCCGTCGGTTCCAAATTTGATATCGTGAGACATTAGTCCTCCAGAGTGAAATTTCAAATGATAGCGCGGGTATTATATCAAAGGGACGCCGTTGGGTCTCTAGGCAATCGGGAGATGTGAGTGACATGGTCATTGGGAAAATTGTGCAGTGTCAAAATCATGGCATTGCCAGGCAATCTCCATGCTATAATCTGCGATTATGATTTCAGACAAAGTTTATCTCGATTATGCGGCCTCCACCCCTGTTGACACCCGCGTGATCGATGCAATGCGACCATACTTTGACCAACATTTTGGCAATCCATCCTCGACCCATTTCTACGGCCAAAAAGCCGAAGCAGCCATCGAGAATGCGCGCGAAACCATCGCCAAGGCGCTAAACTGCAAGCCCCATGAAGTCGTTTTTACATCTTGCGGTTCCGAGAGTGACAATCTGGCTTTACGCGGAGCGGCATGGGCAGCCCGTCAGGAGCGCGGCGCCGACCATATTCTCATCAGCCCTGTAGAGCATCACGCAGTCTCCCATACAGCCCAACAACTAGCTGACCTCTTTGAATTCGAACTCGAATTTCTCCCCATCGATGAATACGGCATGGTCAGTCCTGAATCTGTCGCCGAACATCTGCGCCCCAGCACGGCAATTGTTTCTGTAATACATGCCAACAATGAAATTGGATCCATAAACCCCATCGCCGAGATCGGTGCTGTCTGCCAGGAGAAAGGTATCCCATTCCACACAGACTCTGTGCAAGGCGCAGCTCATTTGCCCATGGATGTTCAGAAACTAAACGTTGATCTGCTGGCGATTGGAGCGCACAAATTCTACGGTCCCAAAGGCGTTGGCGCCCTTTATGTGCGCGAAGGTATCAAGCTCCATCCCAGTCAGACTGGTGGTTCACAGGAATTAGGGCGCCGGGCCGGGACTCAAAATACTCCCTACATCGTCGGCATGGGAGAAGCATTTCACCTCGTGCAAACAGAGCATGATCAACGGCACGAGCAATCTTTGGCTATGCGCAACAGAATCGTTGGGCGCATACTGGAAGAAATCCCCGACGCTGTTCTTACCGGACACCCCTCAGAGCGGCTTGCCAATCATGCCAGCTTTGCCTTCAAAGCTGTAGACGGTAATAATCTGCTGATGCTGCTCGATGTGGAAGGTTTCGCTTGCTCATCCGGTTCAGCTTGCAAAACCGGCAACCCAGAACCATCCGGTGTATTAACTGCCTTGGGTTTATCTCCAGATTGGGGTCTCGGCTCCCTGCGTGTCACCGTTGGCAAAGATACCACGCCCGAAGAAGTGGACAAATTCTTAGAAGCAATACCTTCCCTTGTAAAGCGTACTCGAGGATTGAACCGGGGATGAACAGAGATGAACATGGGTAAATTCTTTGCAAAGAGGGTATTATGCATTCGCAAAACTTAGATAAGCTAACTGAGCGAATCATCGGTTGTGCGTTCAAGGTGAGCAATTCGCTTGGGATTGGGTTTATTGAAAAAGTATTCGAAAATGCATATGCTCATGAATTGCGCCAAGATGGACTCGTCGTTCAGCAACAATTCCCAATCAAAGTGGTTTACGAGGGGATCATAGTCGGTGATTTTTATGCAGATTTACTCGTTGAAGAAACTATTCTCATTGAACTCAAAGCTGTTTCAACGCTAGACAAAAACCATATAGCACAAGCACTTAATTACCTTCGTGCGTCTAGATTGGATACTTGTCTTCTCATCAATTTTGGTACTCCAAAAATACAAATTAGAAACCTAAAACCATCTCCAAAATGGAAATCAAGTTAATCTCATCCCATTCATCCCCGTTCATCTCTGGTTATCTCTCATGAAAACAGTCGTAGTCGCCATGTCAGGCGGGGTAGATAGTTCGGTAACGGCAGCCTTGTTGAAGGAGCAAGGCTTTAACGTCATCGGTATGATGATGCGCCTGTGGAGCGAACCAGGCAGTGAAACTGAAAATCGCTGCTGTACTGTCGACGCCATGAATCTTGCTCGCAAGATGGCCGCGCAGCTTGAGATCCCCTTTTACGCTATCGACGCCAAGGATATTTTCCGAAAGACTGTAGTCCAATATTTTATCGATGGTTACAGTCAGGGAATTACGCCAAATCCTTGCTTAGTTTGTAATATGCATATCCGTTGGGATTTCTTACTCAATCGCGCCCTGGCCTTGGGGGCGGATTTGATGGCGACAGGGCATTATGCACGGTTGTGGACAGCAGACAGCGGACAGCGGTCAGCGGACAGCGGTCAAGCTCCAAAAGATCCAAGTGAAATCAAACTACTAAAAGCTATTGATCAGAACAAGGATCAGTCCTATGTGCTGCACGTGCTCAAGCAGGATCAACTAAAACATGCGCTTTTTCCTCTAGGGAATTACACCAAGCCCCAGGTTCGTGAATTGGCACGCAAATTCGATCTCCCGGTTGCTGAACGATCAGACAGTCAAGACTTATGCTTTCTGGGCAATGGCACCTATGCAGAATTTTTGGAACGCAACGCACCTGAGATCAACCAACCCGGCCCGATGATCACCCCAAACGGCAGGGAATTAGGTCAGCACCAAGGGCTGGCATACTATACCATCGGGCAGCGTCGCGGATTGGGCGTCGCCGCATCCGAACCACTTTATGTCATCCAGAAGGAAACCAAAAACAACTCGCTGATCGTCGGCCCAAAGAATAGCTTGGGAAGAGATCAACTTGTCGCCCGGGATGCGAATTGGATTTCGGGAGCACCTCCGGATTCCACCTTCCGAGGAGAGGTCAAAATCCGCTATAAGGCAAGCTACGCTTGGGGTGAAGTGACACCCTTACCAGAGAATAGAATCAAGATCGAATTCGATGAGCAATTGCGTGATATCACCCCAGGTCAGGCAGCAGTCATCTATGACGACGATGTCTGCCTTGGCGGCGGTATCATAGAATAATTATTGTTAGGAAAGTTTCATGTCCGAAGAAAAGAAAATGACAGAGAAAGAAATGCACCGCAAATTCGCCGTCAAGGCTTTCAACAGCACCTGGACCCTGCTCGACAAAGCCGATCGTACTAAAGATGAAGATGTCGAAATGATCCATATGGCACATGCTTCGCGCTATCACTGGGGCCAGATTGGCACACCCCTGCACTTTGCCCGCGGCGATTGGCAAATCTCGCGCGTGTATGCTGTTTTGAGTTTTGGCGTGATGTCTTTCAAATACGCCAAACGCTGTCTCGAATTATGTGAAAAGAATGATATTGGAGACTTCGACTTGGCCTTTGCTTATGAAGCCCTGGCGCGCGCTTCACAAGTTTCTGGTGACATAAACAATGCCACCGGCTATATTCGCCTCGCCAAAGATGCTGGGGAAGCTATCGAAAAGAAAGAAGATAAGGATTATTTCTTCAGTGAACTCAGTTCGATCCCCGGTTACGAAGATTATCTTGCTACCTGGGAAAAGTAATTTCTCGTCACCAAATGATATACTATCCCAAGTTATGACACTCCCCAGTTTGTTCATTGGCCTGCTAATCTCTAGCCTATACGGCGCGGTTTTTCATCTGGTGCGCGGCGGCGGTCCGGGTCGATTGCTGCTGTATTTATTCTTGGCTTGGATTGGTTTTTGGGGTGGCCATACACTCGGCGTTCGATGGGGCTGGGAATTCTTCAGCTTAGGTCCGTTATACCTTGGAGCAGCCACGCTTGGAAGTGTGATAACTTTGGGTTTTGGCTACTGGCTTAGTCTTGTCGACATGACAAATACATCTTAATAATAGATGTTACGCAATATAATGAGTATCTCCCTGGAAAAGGGGGTGGGGGCCAGAACCCCCCACCCCCTTTTCCAGGGAAACCTCGCTTCGTGTGCGTAACATGAGTTAATAATTTTGTTACCAAACTTGAAAAGGAATCTTCATGTACCGAATCGAATCATTTCTCTCCGCGCGTCTCTTCTTAGTTCCTGAACTGATTGGGGAACGAATCTACTTTGTCAGCAATATCAGTGGACATTTGAGTCTATACGTTATGGACAAAGGCGGCAGCGTTCCTGAACCCCTGCTGCCCCCAGAAATTGCCTTGCAAAATCCCCACCTGCTAGAAGGCAGGCTGTTCAAAGTATTCCCCAAACTCGGGAAAATTCTGGTGATGATTGATCAGGATGGCAACGAAGATTACAAACCCATGCTGATTCATATGGATGGAGGCTATCCAGAGCCTGCAATCAGCGAGATGCTCGATGATCATCGCTTCTTCCTCACCAAGGCATTCCCCGAAGACAACATCATTTATCTGCGTGCTGCTTCTCACAAAGAGCCCATTTTCACCGCCCTCCAAATAAACCTGGAAACTGGCAAAATCATCAAACTTCACTCCAGTGTCCACGGCGGATTTGTCGATAACGTCAACAAAGATCACAGCAAAGTTATCATTTTAGAAGGATATTCGATTGGTGATCACGTCGTTTCGTTATGGGATGCTGAGCAGGACGGTTCGGTCAAGACGATTTACGGCACACCGATTGACCAGCGTAAACCTGATGAGGAATACCCCCCAAATGCTATGGGCGATAGCAATTTCGTCCAAAACGATGCAGGTCTCTTGCTCGGCACCTCAATTTATGAGGATACAGGTGGGTTAGCCTTTTTCGAGATCGACAATCCCGAAGGAATAAGGCCCGTGCCTATCCAGGGCATTGTGCACACCGGCATGGGCGAGTTCAATGGCATTGATCACCTCGAAGGGGTTCGCTATCTCATCAAATACAATATTGATGGCGCCGATTGGGTTTATGAAGGTGTATTCAATGAAGACAAATTAGAAGTAACCCTCGAGAGAGTCATAGTCGGTCAGGGAGAAATCGCCAATGGTGTTTTGGAGCATATTAGCTGGGAAAAGGCTTCCGACACATTCGCGCTTTCCTTTTCAACGGCAACATCTCCAACCCAAATCTATTTAATTGAAGGTGCCGATCGAAATAAAGTTTCCAGGCAAACCAATGAAAAGATTTTAGACCTCCCAGAGGATTTACTTTCCCCTGGGCAGGATGCGTCTTATACAAGTTTTGATGGATTGCGAGTTTCCGCGCGCTTATATATGCCCGCAGATTCCCTCGGGTTCGAGGACCCCCGCCCAGTGGTTTACTACATCCACGGTGGACCGCAAAGCCAGGAGCGTCCCGACTTTGCCTGGTTCTCCATGCCCCTGATCCAGTTCCTGACACTGAGCGGATTTGCTGTCTTCGTGCCCAATGTGCGCGGCTCTACAGGCTATGGTCTAAATTACACCAAAAAGGTCGACCGTGATTGGGGTGGAGATGACCGCCTCGACCACGTACACGCCATGACGGAGGTTCTGCCCAACGATCCACGCCTGGACACATCAAGAGCCGCGGTCGTAGGTCGCTCCTACGGGGGCTATATGACGCTCACTCTAGCCGCGCGCCACCCTGAACTTTGGTCTGCGTCCTGTGATATGTTTGGCCCGTATGATTTGATCACCTTCGGAGAACGCATCCCCGAAACCTGGAAACCCTATTTCAAGATGGTCATCGGCGATCCCGATATCCCCGAAGAGCGCGCTGACTTAGTCGAACGCTCCCCACGCACGCATATCGAAAACCTGGGCGCGCCGATGTTGGTCATCCAGGGCAAGAACGATCCGCGCGTCGTCGAAGAAGAATCCAGCGACTTAGTCAAACACCTGCGCTCAATCGGCAAGGAAATCGATTACCTGGTGTTCGAAAACGAAGGCCACGATGTGCTCAAGTTCAAGAATCGCGTAACGTGCTACAACGCTATCACCGACTTCTTCAAAAAGCATTTAATGACTTAAATCAGAGAGAGCATGCGATGAACGTAATTGCGCTCATCGCTCTTCGCAAAGGATATGTCCAAAGGATATGTCAAACAAACCAGACCCCACCTTTGCCCATGCTGGTGATATTGCCCAAATCATTGGGCCGCGCGATAAAACCTTCATCGTACAGTTAAAACCAGGCGGGCGTCTGCAAACACACAATGGCATGATCGAGCACGATGATCTGATCGGCCACCCTTGGGGTCGGCAAGTGCTGAGCCATTTGGGTAAAAAATTCTTGGTGCTGCAACCCAATCTAAATGAGCTACTGCTCAACTTGCTTCGTGCCACCACTATCATGTACCCCAAAGATATAGGCTTCATCCTGGTCAATATGGCCATAGGCCCGGGTCAGCGAGTGCTCGAGGCAGGCTCGGGTTCTGGCGCCTTTACCATCGCTCTGGCCCACACCGTTGGACCTGATGGACATGTTTTCAGTTATGAGAAACGCGATGACAATCAGAAGACGGCGCGTGAAAATATCGAACAGCTCGGGTTCGCCAATCGGGTGACATTCAAACTACGAGATATTGGTGAAGGCTTCGACGAAACCGGCGTCGATGCTCTATTCTTGGATGTGCCAAATCCTGAAGATTACTTGCCCCAAGTGCGCGCGGCTCTAAAGCCGGGCGGCTTTTTTGGCAGCCTACTGCCAACGACGAACCAGGTAGGGCATTTGCTCAAAACGTTGGAAAAATCGCAATTCAAATTTATCGAAGTTTGCGAAATCATGCTGCGATATTACAATCCCATATCAAAGAGATTGCGCCCCGAAAACCGCATGATCGCGCACACCGGTTATTTGATCTTTGCGCGTCCGATTGATATTTAATAAGAGGGTAGTCAGGCCATCCGCGATGGCCGTTTCGCACCCCGCCCATCATGGATGGGCTACTATCCTTTCAAGAAAGGAAATTGAAATGCGACGTAGAAGACGAAGTCCCATGCGACGCCGGCGCCCAATGGGTCCACCTCCGGAACACAACCGAGCACACCGCGCTTTGCAGCGTGCCCATCGCTCAATGGAAAATGCTGATTATGCCAACGCGGCCGATATCTTCGAACGTTTAGCCAGAGGGGCCCACGATCGCGGCATCCTGCGTCAGGCTCCAAGGCTTTACCTTCAGGCTGGGCGCGCCCACATGCTCGCAGGTAACAAAGATCAGGGTTCCGACTTGCTGCGTCAGGGACTCAATATCTTCGCCGAAGCACAGCGTTGGGCGCAACTCCATCAGGCTGGTTCACGTGTAGTCAGCGAGTTGGATCAATGGGGGCATGATGAGTTGGCTCGAGAATTCGATGAATGGCTACAGGGCATACTGCCTGAGAAGCCCGAAACCTATCAACGCACGGGAGTGAAAAAATCCCGGCCTCAACTGCCCATTCACTGTCCATCCTGCGGCGGGCCCATCCGCGGCGATGATGTCGAATGGCTGGACGCCAACACTGCCGAGTGTCCCTATTGCGGCAGCGGGGTACGATAAATTCGACTATTGAACCATGGTAGAATGAGCAAGAATTTATTGTAGCCTCGACAAGGAGGCACTATGTCGATCTTAAAGGAACTACAAGCACAATACATTACAAACGATGATGGTGAAAAAACCGCCGTCATTCTCCCTATTGAATCCTTTGAAGAACTTTTAGCAGATCTTCAAGATTTAGCTATTGTTGCCGAACGAAGAAACGAAGAAACCATTCCTCATAGCGAAATCGTTAAAGAACTCAAGAAAGATGGCCTCATATAAGGTTGTCTGGAAGAGTTCTGCAAGAAAAGAACTAAGAAGATTACCGAAGGGTGTTATTCTAAGAATTCTCGAGACAGTCGAGAAATTTTCCGAAGACCCTTTTCCATCTGGCTTTCGAAAATTACTGGGATCCAATCATACGTATCGAGTAAGAGTTGGAGATTATCGGATTGTTTATTCTGTAAGATCTTCGATCTTGATTGTCGAAATCGTGCGGGTTGGCCACAGGAAAGATATTTACCGATAACCATCCATCATTCATGAACTTCAGCGAAGAAGAAATTGTCCAACGCTTAGAAAAAGCATTTAAATCGAACAAACCACCCGAAACCCCATACACCATCACCTGGACAGATGATCCACCATCTCACGCAGCGGTGCTGATGCCATTTCTTTGCACAGATAATGGCTGGCGATTGCTCTTCATCCGGCGGACGCAGCACCCCAAAGATCGGCATGGGGGTCAGGTTGCCTACCCCGGTGGACGCTGCGACGCTGCCGATCCCGATGCGTATAAAGCCGCCCTACGTGAAGCCCATGAAGAAGTCGGCCTAAAACCTGAGCATGTGCGCATCCTGGGAAAACTGCGCGACATGGTGACAGTCACCAATTACCAGGTCACGCCCATTGTGGGCACTTTCCCCTGGCCCTATGATCTAAGGCCGCAACCCGATGAAGTCAGCCACATTTTTTCAATTCCCCTGGAATGGTTGGCAGATCCAAAGAATCGCCAAACCCAATACCGCAAATTCATGGATCAGGGCGATCCACTGCCAGTGATTTATTTCAAACATTATGATGGAGAACTTCTTTGGGGTGCCAGCGCCCGCATGACAATGCTTTTACTGGAAGCGTTAGGGTTATCAGATCCAGAAGACAGATACAAGTAGGATTTTCCCCGAATTCAATATTTCAGTAGATCACGATTCTGTGTCATTGCGAGGCGTTTCGTGCCGAAGCAATCCCCCTCTAAAGGGTGGAGATTGCTTCACTCCGTTCGCAATGACATCAATAATTGGGAATCTGTGATCTACTGAATTTAATATTCATCATTAACATTTAATTCCCCCATTTTCTGTCTCTTTCTCACTCCCTATCTCCCACCAACTGCACCGCATCAATTTCATTCCATCCTAATCCCAAGACAGATTGATCAACAGTTATGCGAACTGCGCTGTATGTGGCGCGCGTTTTTTCGACTGGAATAGATATTATATAAGGGCAGGGCTGATCGACCTGAGTCGGTGCCTGCTCATATATGGTGATGGATCTTCCAAAATCGCCAATCAACTCCACGCTTGTCACCTGATTTGAGTTGAAAGTTTGCACGATATTTACACCGGTCACAAAGACTGGCACATCAAACTGCAACTCCAACCAATCCACTGAGTCGCTTCCTGATGAAGCCCATGCCGTTTGAATATCTCCACAACGGGGTGTATCTGGTTCGCCGGTGGCTTGCTCTGCGGCCCATTCTGGGTCAGCATAAGAAGTGCTCGCTTCGGCCGAAAATGCCCACTGGCGCACAGTTCCCTGAATAGCTATTTCCACTGGTAGATCAGCTTCGGCAGTTGCTTCAGCAGAAATTTCCACCAAAGTTGGTTCGGGAATATCAGCTGAGGAAGCCTCGGGAACAGTCCCACACCCCGAGCTAAGCCAGACCAACCCCAAAAGGAGACCCAGAGTTATTGGCCGTTGTCCTTGTTTCATTTTGATTAAAAGAAAAACATCCCGCCAGGTAATCCTGGCGGGATGTTGATCGCAAAAAACTTATTCGTCGTCAGCCTCGTCTTCGGCTTTGCCCTTTTCGATAACTTCGGGCTCACCCTCACCAGGCTCCATCTCGAGTAGCTCTTCGTCCACGACTTCCTCTTCCTCGACCACCGCAGTCGGAGCAACTGCCGCCACGATCATCGTTTCAGGGTCATCATAAACGGTCAATGTTTCAGGTAAATCCAAGTCCCTGACCATAATATTGTCGCCAATATTCTCCAGAATAGTTGCATCAATATCAATTTGCTCTGGGAGATCTTTCGGCAAACTTTCAATATCGAGAGCATCCAAACCTGTCACGATCATGGCACCAAACTCGCGTGCAGCGGGGACATCGTCTGTATTGAAAACCAACTGAACCTGAGCGCGCACCAATTGATCCATGGCAATTACCTGGAAATCAACGTGCAGATACTGTCGGCTAATGATTCCTTTTTGGGTTTCACGAACCAATACAGAGTGCTCATCACCCTCAACGTTGAGGGTGATAAATGTTGATGAACCAACACTTCTAAGGATCTTTGCAGTTTCACGAAGCTCAAGGGAAATTGGCGTAGGCTCAATGCCATGCCCATAGACCACGGCAGGCAATTTATCCTCCTTGCGCAACTGCTTAACCTGCTTACCAACTACCTCACGTTTTGAGGCTTCTAACACAATTTGTTCTGACATTCTATCCTTCCTCGGAGCGCCTCTCACCTGAAGATATCAGGTTACCCTCGCTCCTCAAAAATTATTATCTGCGCCGCAAAAATTACGCCGCCAGAAAGCGGGTACTTTTTAGGGACACAGTTCACCACATTACTATTTATTGCGACCGGATATCAGCTGACCGACCCAAAGAACTAAGCCTATTGCTGCGCCGGCAGTCAAACCCGCCAGCATAGCCCGAGGGGTATCTAAGGCGGCTTCGACATCACCATTGACTTCGCCAGCCAGGAGAATGCCGGTACGGATTTTATCGGCGTTCACCTCACGAGAGACAACGGCAACCACTTGAGAATTTTGCAGCGTAGCTTGCTCTGCAAAAGCGATTCCCATGCCACCATCGACTACTGTCGCAACGTTTG
Organism: uncultured Anaerolineales bacterium; assembly: GCA_964419495.1. Lineage (GTDB taxonomy): Bacteria > Chloroflexota > Anaerolineae > Anaerolineales > UBA11858 > NIOZ-UU35. Next base: position 16,020 of record CAYQQX010000005.1, on the reverse strand, counting down.
TCCGGGCAACGCCAACTCCACCTTGAGAAATATCCACTGTCTCAGCCTGGACCGCTCCAGCGCCGCCTTGCACGATCGAAACTTCTTGCGCTTCGATTTGTGCCGCGCCGCCTGAGTACAGTTCAATTTCGGCAGCACGTATGGTTTGAGCCCCACTCTGCTGCAAACGAACTAAATCGGCCTGGACGTTCCCAACCTGAGCCTGTGAGAGATTAACAACTTCACCAGAAATATCTTCGGCTACGGTTTCTTCGGGGGTTGGCTCTTCGTTTGTAAACTTTTCCTCGGTCATGATTACCTCGCAAAAAAACGCCGTCACCAAACCTTTGGCGACGACATAAACAACGGGGATGATTTTACTGAGGATAGAGGTATTCGTCAATGGTTTGGCTTATCCCCATCCCCCCGCTTTGCGTCCCCCTTCCCCCCACTGAATCGGAATTTGGGAAGGGGGGATTTGGGTGGGGCGATTGATAACAAATCACACTGTAATTATGCATCAGATTAATTATTGGATGACTCATGTCTGGCCTACTTCTTGCAACATACCGAGCACGAACAGGAGATCAATATGAACAATTTAGATTTGGCCGAAATTCTTCTCGCGATGACGCTCAGTCTCTTCCTCATGGGCACCGTCACCTTCATATCAGGAGTGCTGGTTTTGCTCACCCGCTCTATGGGGAGGAATGTGCGCGAAATCACGGCCCACACTCGACAATTGGCCCAAAAGGGGATGGCGCAGGAGTTATCGGGTTTAGTGGGAAACGCTTCAGCGCTGCTCACAGCTACAACTCAAATGGTCCGCACAACAGCCGGGCTGGGAGTTTTACTACTCTTTCTAGGATTAATCCAACTTACCACAGCGATCGCGCTTGCTTTGTATCAACTGGGAGGCTAACCAGAATGGGGTCATCATCAATCATTATTGAATTGAAATCTTTCTTCCCAGAGACATCAGCATCCCAAACGATTCCTGCACTACGGCAGGATGCTCTGGTTTGGGATGCACTTCAAGACGAGAAGTTGAGGGTGGCAGCCATGAAAGAACTTGGCACTGCCCCCGAGGCGTGGACTCCTGCTAATCTTGCCTTGATCTCCTTAGGATACAAGCTGCGTACCGCAGACCTACACCATTCGCCGAATAATCTCCCCGACGACCTCGGTCAACGTGCCCAAGAAATGTTTGAACTCTTCAAATCTGGTACTTACCCCAAACCAGATTTGAAGTTGGCTTTCTTGATCGCCCTGGCGCTATTAGGCAAACCCGATCAATGGGCCCATCTAACTCTACCGACGTTGAGCAACACAGTATTGAGTATATTGTTTTCATTGCTCCCCAAAGTTGAAACACTATTTGAAACGATTTCGCTAGATCAAATCATCCATATCATCTTATCGCATCCACTCTCTACAGAAAAGCAAATCGAGATTCTGATCCAGCATCTCGAAGCCGCACCTACAGACCAGCGACTGTCATTTCTCAACACCTTACAGGCCCATCGCCCCCGGCTGGCTGACAAATTAACCACGCAACTTTCGGGTAGCTTTTCTGGAAAAACGCGGCCATCTAAAGTAAAAAACTGTTCCAAAGGGGTTACTTCGCGGCTGACACATCCGATCAACCAGCTCCAAAACCTGGTACAGCAAGCAGATTACCAACAACTGGCGGCAAACCCAGATGATGCCCGCAGCGCTTTATCTTCAGCACAGGAAACTGTCGAGCAAATTCAAATTTCACTGGCATTCCAAACAGCTTTGGCGGCTATTGAAGCTAAGCAGCCTGAAGAGGCCATTTCCATCTGGCAAAACAGCAGCCCACGGCAGCCTTTTGAGAGTTCCGCAGAACTTGGTCTCGCTTTGCTGCAGCATGGTTTCATTGACGAGGCATTTGGCTTAGCCAACAATCTCGATGAACAAAAATTCGTCGATAGTTTGCCGGGACTTATTTTGAAAGCTAGATTAGCCATCTACCAAAAAGATATCCCCGAGGCGCAGGCCTGCGCCAAAAATTCACTTGATCTATATCTCGCTGAAGCAACTGATTTAGTCAGCGAAGATGCTCTAGCGACACTGCTTCTAGAATTAAATCTACCGACAGAAGCCATATCCCTGGCTTCACACATTCTCGATGAGCAACCCAACAATGCCAAGGCTGCCCAAATTATGTCGAAAGCCCACCATTTGGCTGGAACACCTGATCAGGCTCTGACATGGTCATCACTGGCGAACACAGTCGATCCTGATGATCTGAATCACCGCCGCATGTTGGCATCCACATTGGAAACCCTGGAAAGATGGGAAGAAGCTGTCGCGGAGCGAGAAAAGATCATCAATTTGGACGATGAGTATCATTCCCAAGATCATTATGCATTGGCAAATTGTGCGTTATTTACCAACCAGCCTGAGCAAGCCATTGAAGTGAGTAAAAATATTCTTGATAAAGACCCCCAAGACGGTATGGCACACTGTTTTCTTGGTCAGGGAGTAATTGCCTTAGGAAATTCTGAAGATGGATTGAAATACCTAGAAAAGGCTGTCCAATTAGCCCCCAATCATCCAGAACCCTGGCTGGCATTAGCAAGAGCCCAGAAGAGTGCTGGAAAAAATGAACAAGCAGAACAAACGCTGCTGACAGCATCCCGCGCCGCGACAGATGTGGCAGAAATCCAATTAGCCCTGGGGTATGCTTTCCAAGAAAAAGATGCGCACACGAAGGCGCTCAATGCCTTCCAAAAGGCACATGATTTGGCATCTAATGCCAATCCATCACTCTATTTTGAGATATCGAGGGCCTTAGGGGAAATATTGATCTTGCTTGGGAATGTCGAAGCGGCCAATAGAATATTAGAAAACGCCCATCACAGCCGACCCAATCATGCTGGCCTGGCGCATGCCTACGCCAAAACGTTGCTCGAGCTCAATCAATCTGAAGAAGCGATCAATTCCCTGATAATTGCATCTCAGAATGACCCAAAAAACCTGGAAATCAAGTTCGACCTTGCCAGGGCTCAATTGGCGGCAGGCTCACAACTCGACCAGGCACAAACAGCTTTTGAAGATTTACTTAATATCGATCATGAAAGCGACTTGGTCAGGGCCTTACTTGCAGAAACCTATGAGGTCAACGGAGCAGATCAAAAAGCCATGCAAACCTATCATCAAGCATTGGGTTCTGAATTGGCCAAAGATCCTGCTTGGAATAAAACCTTATCCATGGGGCTAAGTCGGGTGGCCCTAAACCTCGATAAAGCAGAAACAGCGCTGGCAGCCTTGGAAAATGCCTGGGGAAAAAATCCCGATAACCCAGAAATCACCAAGATGCTGGCCGAGGTTTTTAAAGCCAACAATTTGCCCAATAAAGCAATTCAAGTCGCCAAAACTGCCATGCAAGCCAATCTCTCTGATATCGATATAGTGATCTGGTTTGCTGAACAAGCGCTTGAGTTAGGTGTCCCTAAAGAAGCTGTCGTTGCAGTCGAAAAAGGCCTATTATTGGATCCATCTAAACCGCAGCTTCATTTGATGCGGGGGCACATTCAATTGCAGCTAGATAAGATTACTTCAGCAGGAGAATCATTCAACAATATCGTGGGCCTGGAATTTGCCAGCCCGGCAGATCTCGAAATCGCCGCCGAGGGGTTGATTGGAATTGGTGATTATTCGGGAGCGATACTCAGTCTAGAGCGTGCCATAGAAATTCATAAGTCGAATTTCGAAAAAGGAGAACATGACTATCTTCAAAATCTGTTGACTCGTTTATCCCAAGCACATGATGCAGATCAAAACTACCAGGCTGCTCTGGAGATCATCGAAGAAGCGCGGTCGCTTTCGACAAGCAACCATGCCCTGGATGTGAGCAAAGCTGACTTATTAATCAAACTTGGTGAACTCGATCAAGCAACCGCCTGGATCGAAGCCTCACTGGAACAAACACCTAATTCCCCAAAGCTGAACCTGCACGCCGCAAGTATCCAGCGCCGAAAAGGAAAACTTAATCACGCCATTTTCCACGCCCAAAAAGCTGTCGACCATTTCGACCAGCCCAACAAACTGGCGGCAATAATTTTGAAGACTGAGTTGGCTTTGGGTATGATGCAGCCCGATCTTGCAAAACAAGTGCTTCACAATCAATCTGCGGTTTCTTCCCAGCACAACGATGAGCTAATCACTTTTCATTGCCTCAAGGGTGAATTAGCCTTAAGACAAAATGCCGAAATTGCCGCTGCCCATGCACTAACGGCAGCATCAAAAATTAATTTTGAACATCCCCGCATTTTAGCGCTGCGCGCCCGCCTGCACCAACGCCAGGGAAATTCAAGCGAAGCGACAAAAGCACTTGAAAAGGCGATGATTATGCTGGGAAATTCCGATGATTCGGTTTCATCATCGGCAGAAACCTATCTCGCCATCGCAGAGGGGGCAATTGAACTACAAGCATGGGATGCGGCATTGAGTCTGCTCAAAAGCGCTTCTAAAATCGCTCCATCAGAACCTCGTGCATCTGCCGAATTGGCCCGCGCACTTGTTCTCCGAGCTGAATTCCAACAATTTTGTCAACTCCTGCAACTGCGAAATTACAGCGTTGGGAAGTCTGCTTCTGCCCAACATGCCTATGGCCAATTCGAGGCTGCCATCTTGTCAGCTACCCAAATCCTGGATGAAATTCGTGATTCGATCGGCGACACAAATTACGATCAAGAATTCATTACAACCTGGCTGGCACGCGGACAGGCAGTATTTCAGCCAAGTGCCGAACATGCCCAAGCGCTGACCGAACTCAGCCACACAAACGCAAACAAAGCCGCATATTTAGCTGCTTTAAGGGCCAGCGGCAAATCTAAGCATGCCGCCAAGACAGCTCGTGCAATCTGTGAAAGCATGGATGAAGAATCGGCCAGCGCAGATCTTTGGGGACAAGTTGCCTTGTCCTTGATTAAGGAAGACAAACAAATAGCCCACATTGCGGCACAAACTGCCGTTGACGTGGCCATTCGCACTTCACACCCCAACTACCCGATATTTCATGCGCTCAAAGCATATGTTGCCCAACACACTGGAAAAAATGAGCTTCAACTTCAAGCCGCGCAAGACTTACTGGCTGTTTGGGAGAAAGAACCTCACTGGCATACAGTTGCAGCTGACTTAATCGTCAGTAATATGGACAAATCAGACGACTCACAAATGCAGCGAGCGATTACGCATCTCGAACAAGCAACTCAGCTAGAACCTCTCAATGTGTCGCTTTATCAAAAATTGGGCCAGGTTTACCTGCTGACTCAAGATACAGACGCAGCCATCCACTCCCTGAAGCATGCCACGAATTTGGCACCCAAAAATTCGCAACCTTGGGTTTCCTTAGCCGAGATTTTCCTCAGTAAAAATGAGTGGGAGCAAGCCGAAAAATACGCCAATCAAGCACTCCTGCTTGATTCTGCCAATCCTGCCCCTAACCTGATCCTTGCAAAAACTGCCCTCAGACGTGGGCATCCTGCAGATGCCCAGAGTTTTGTCGAAAAGACACTCAGCCTCAAACCAGGATACCCTCCCGCATTATTACTCCAAGCCGAAGCATTGATGGCATCTAACCAGCATACCAAAGCGCTGACTGCTCTCGAGGCCGCCACAGCCCGCATCTTGCCTTCTACAGACTTACTCTTGAAGACTGTAGAACTCAAGCGACACGTTCACGGCGAAAAGGCGGCCCTGAATTCGCTCAACAATTTGGCAGCTCAACATCCCGATGATCCCCAAATCTTGGTTGCCCATGCGCAAGCTCTGGCGGAATCTGGCAACCAACAAGAAGCCATACAAGCAGCCCAACGAGCGCTGAAATTCTCCGGAGGCGAACTTCCGGCAGATAGCACAGCCAACATTTTGCTCATTTTGGGTCGCTTAGTTAGGCGCAATGGTCAATTAGATCTTGCCGTAGAACATCTCAGCCAGGCAATTGATCACCTGCCTGATTGGGTTGCTCCTTACATCGAGTTGGGGCGCGCCTATCATGAACGCCGTCAGTATGACCAGGCTTTGCAAACTTTCCAGCAAGCAATTGCCATCGCACCCAACGATCCGGGTGCTTACTATCAAGCGGGGCTAATTTTAAAGGAAACCAAAGATTACACCAACGCAGAAATGATGTTGCGCAAAGCATCGCAATTGAACCCCAATGACATTAGTATCCAGAGACAGTTAGCCGCAATTGTGACCCTAAACCTGGTGCACAATCCACAAAATGTACTCACGTCACTGAAGACACATTAACTCATCTGGTAGCACTGCTCTGCGGTGCTACCCATCATAGACGCTCTGCGTCATGTATTCCACCGCAGAGCGGTGGAACGAGAGACAGAATTATGAAAACCATTCAACCCATCCCAACTAATAAGCCCTGGCCACGCCGATATCTCATGGATATGTTACATACCGCTCTGACCGTAAAGGCATATCGATTTGCTCGTCAGATCGCTTTATCCTGGTTGACATCTTATGAAAATGACCTTTATGTAAGGTTGATGCGCGCAAAAGCACTCCATGGTGACGGTCATGATGAGCATGTGCCGACGATGCTGGAAAATATTTGCCAGGCTGATCCCGAATTTTTAGAGGCTCAATTAATGCGTGCAAATCTCTTCGAAAAGGATGGGGCTAAAGGGATCAACGAAGCCTTGGGATGTGTGCAGGTTTTGGGCGGTACAAACCAACTGGAACCCAAGTTGGCTCAACTTTCCCCAAAGTGGGTTCAGCCACTAAGCAAGGTGCGCAAAGCGCTATCGAAGGGTGAATTTGATGCCGTTCAAGAGCAGATCAGCCTTGCATTAGCCGCAGAGCCGATGCCGGTTTTAGTGGGCGTCACTCACCTACAAAGCCTTTGGGCACAGAAAGGTACACCAAAAGCAGCAATTCAGAATATCGCAGCGCACTATCATCAGCGCTGGCCAGAATGCATCCCTACCATGCTCCTGCTGGCAGACAGCATGATGGGCGGCGCAGAAGCAGACAAAGCCGTAGGCCTGCTGCACCGCGCCGCAACCGCGGACCCCAGCGGCCAAGTCGCCAAGCGCATTTGGGGAGAAAACAATCCCTACAAAACCCTGTGGCCGGAGAACATGCAAGCGGTCATTGATGTCTCTGTCCCAGCCGAAGTAGCAGCCGCCTTGGGCTGGAATTTACTGCCATCTCCAGGGGAACCGCTGCCGCCCTATGTGTGGGAAAACAATCTCGAGCCACCAGAGCAAACTGATCAGCCAGAACAAGCACAGGAAATAGTACCCCTCTCCATGCCCAGCGACCCGCCTCAGCCCCCGGTCGAAGAGCCTGTGCCAACAACCGCCGTGGAAAAGCACGCCGACCCTGATTTTGAAGCGGACTTTGTTTTCCATTCAGAAGTTATTGAAGACGAGCCGAGTCTGGAGACCGAACTACAACAAGCCAGGTCCGCGGTCAAAGATTTGTTAGGCAAAGATCGAGCGGATGAAACAGAGTCGCCCATCTCTATCGAAGATGAAATGGTGAACATTGCCCATCGGCTGGATATGCCCGATGTGGCTCGTTCGGATGGACGCCTGCCAGTTTATGTGGTGTTTACCACCAAAGGTGGATTGAAACGAAAATTTGGCTCGGGCAACACGGATGTGGTCAACGATGCCATGGAGAAATTAGTGTTGACTATGCGAGAGCTGCCTGGTTGGGGATCAATTCTGGTATATGCCGATGATTCCGAAGGTATGGCCGGATTAGGGCTCAAACCTTGCCCGGCGACAGATGCCTGGAAGTTGAAGCTGACTTTAGCGGATTTAGACGCAGTCTTGAAGAAAAAGGGAGCTATGATCGGCGCCCTGCTGATTGTCGGTGGCCCCGAGGTGGTACCCTACCATCACCTGCCCAATCCGACCGACGATACAGACAGCGACGTACCATCTGACAACCCATACGCCACGACCGATGAAAACTATTTCATCTCAGAGTGGCCGGTAGGTCGAATTCCTTGTGGAGCCGGTCGCGACACAAAATTCACATTGAATTCTATCCGAAGGATCACAAAACTCCATGCGGACTCGATAAGCGAAAAGAAGGGTATCCTGCGCATGGTACTCAGCTGGCTCTTCAGCCGCTTATTGCCCCGACGCAATAACCCGCAAAGCTTTGGTTACTCAGCCGAAGTCTGGCAAAGAGCAGCACTTTCGGTGTTCCGCACCATCGGCGAACCGCGCGATATGATCACCTCGCCGCCCATCGGAGAACATAACAAAATCCCTGAACCAACAGCCAAGCTAGGCTATTTCAATCTGCACGGGTTGATCGACGCACCTGAGTGGTACGGTCACCGCGACCCATCTAATTATCCCAAACCGGGCTTGAAACCCAGGGATGAGGGGCCCGATTACCCCATCGCCTTACGTCCGCAGGATGTTGTCAACGGCGGTCGAGCACCGCAAGTTGTTTTCAGCGAGGCTTGCTATGGAGCACATATCTTCGGGCGCGCAGTGGAAGAGTCTTTGGCCTTGAAATTCCTCCAATCCGGCAGCCACGCTGTGGTGGGATCAACAGTGATCGCCTACGGCTCGGTGACCCCCCCCCTCAACGCAGCCGATTTATTGGGCAAAGCTTTCTGGCAGTTTATCCAAGAGGACTTCCCAGTTGGCGAAGCTTTGCGAAGGGCAAAGATCCACCTGGCCAATGAGATGCACAAACGCCAGGGATACCTGGACGGAGAAGACCAAAAAACGCTGATCTCCTTTGTGCTTTATGGAGATCCGTTGGCCAGTGGGCAAAACTTTCAAAGTCTGGGAGACTTTGGAAGTTTCAAGAATGCTTCCAAAGATGTCCAGCGCTTTTCCGACAATGCTCCCCAGATCAAGACCATCTGCGACCGTGCAGATGCTCAAGGGGGTTCTCAACCAATACCTGAGGAAGTATTAGGCAATGTCAAACGCATGGTCAAGCAGTATCTCCCCGGCATGGAGGGCGCTGATCTCTCTATGAGCTACGAACACGCCGAGTGCTGCTGCGAGGGACATTCCTGCCCCACAGGTCAGCTGGGGGCCAAATCACGCCCTGAGGTCGATCCCCAGCGACGCGTGGTCACCATGAGCAAAGAGACCCGCGATGCCTACCGCGTGCACCCATCCTACGCCAGATTGACCTTCGATCAAGAGGGGAAAATTGTAAAGGTAGCGGTAAGTCGCTAGCCGGTGGCGGTAAGCCGCTAGGTGAACCGCTAGCCGGTGGTGATCAGCAGGTAGCTGGGAGCAGGCCGCTGGTAGCGTTTAAAAGAAAAGCGGTTAGCAAAAGGCAGCATATTGATCACCCTCGGCTAACCGCTATCAACTGATCACTCAACAATACCCACTATCCACTAAACATTAATCACCGTATAGTTCAACAATGATCCATCAGCAATCTAGTAGTACTGCACCGATAACTGGCCGTTTCCCCGCGCCTCGACGTACAGGTGCACGCCCAGCTCGTTGTCGACCACAGTGACCAGCACCTGGCCGGCCCCGGCGCCCAAGTATTCGCTCTCACTCACCGAAGTGATCAGATGATCCGAGTCACCATTCTCGCCGTAGAAGTACAGCGCCTTTCGGCTAATTCAACACCACTATTTTGACCAGTCCCTTGCGCGAGATTTTTCAATTCATTCCGCCCCTGTGTTAGAATAATTCTATGATCTTTAGGTATTTTTGTTGTGGAGGTCGATATCCATGAATGAGACTGATTTATTAGCTCGGATTGCGATTAACCCCAAAATAATGGTTGGCAAACCAGTTATTGCTGGCACCAGGATTCCGGTCGAACTGATTCTCAAAATGCTGTCTCAGGGCATTCCGGAACAGGCGATCCTGGATGAGTATCCCAATTTGCAGCAAGCAGATATTCGGGCTGCATTGGCTTATGCAGCGCGATCAATAACATTTGAAGAAATCGAACCCATTACGGCATAGGAGTCGTTGGTGCGGTTTATCGTCGACGAATCAACTGGTAAAGCTGTCGCCCAATTTCTAGTAGATTTGGGACATGATGTGCTCTACGTCGGCGATGTCATGCCCCAAGCCACTGATGGGGAAATACTCAAGCATTCCTTGGGTGAAAAACGTATTCTGTTTACGAATGACAAAGATTTTGGTGAATTGATTTATCGAGGTGGATTTGAATATTACGGGGTGGTTTTACTGCGTCTTCAGGACGACCAGCCTAGTCATCGAGCACAAATAGTCAGTTTCGTATTAGAGAATCACGCTGACCGATTAGTGGGGAATTTTTCAGTTGCATCCGAAAAAAGCTTTCGGGTTCGCTCCAAGCCATAATCTACCTCCGATGTCAGTCCTCGATAATTCCTAAGGCCAGCGCCCGGCTTCGGCGCAGTTGCTCTGCATGAAAACTGTCATTCCGAGTGGCAGTGCATTGAGCCGGTCGAAATGCTCTCAAAGACAGCGCCTTTCGGCTAATTCAACACCACTATTTTGACCACTCCCTACAGTTCCACAAAAGCTAACTGTTTGCTTTTGGTATTATAAAGTGCAATTGTGCTGCGGCTGTTCAACCCCATCACCTCATCAGGGATGAGCAGTAGGGTATCTCCAACCCACTCTTCATGAGCGGTATGATCGTGCCCATAACAAACCAGGTTATAGCGACCTGATTCAGCCGCCAAAGAGCCTACCCTAAACGTGTCGAAAAGATTGGCTCTCTCCACGAAACGGTGATTAAGCATACTCACCCATAAAAGCATTTCCAAACACGCTTGCCCTGGGGAAAACCTAAAAGCTGACTTGCGATCACCAGAAAATTAGATATAATAGGTTAAGTTGATCTGTTTATTCTTTTTTTCACAAACATATTCACCTTTTCTTAACCAATTCGAATATCGTTATCAGACATTTCGGAATTACCTGTTTACTGAGAATATCTCTTTAGTCAAGACATTCGATAGATTGACGTAACCCACGGAACTACCAAGTGTTTTTATCCTTGTCTAGGCCATTTCATCTATGAAACACGACCATTTAAATCTTGGCATTAAAAATATTTCATTAAGCTTTGGCGGTACCCAAGCGATATCGGATGTCAGTTTTGATGTTTATGACGGGGAAATTCTAGCTATCATTGGGCCAAATGGCGCGGGGAAAACATCTACTTTGAATTGCATCAGTGGATTTTATCGCCCTGAGCGAGGATCGATTTTCTTTGGAAACCAAGATTTAACCCGCACCCCTATCCATAAAATTGCCAAATTGGGAATAGCGCGCACTTTTCAAAATATTGCGCTATATACTGGCCTAAGCACCTTAGACAACATTATGGCGGCCCGGCATGTCCATATGAAATCAGGAATGCTCGGTTGCATTTTGTATTGGGGCTTCGCGCACAAAGAAGATATTCAACATCGGCGTGTCGTGGAAGAGATTATCGACTTCTTAGAAATTGAGCATATTCGGAAAGCAGTCGTAGGCGCGTTACCTCATGGATTGCGAAAACGTGTAGAACTGGGACGTGCCATGGCGCTCGAACCTAATTTATTACTCCTTGATGAACCAATGACGGGCATGAACCTCGAAGAAAAAGAGGATATGGCCCGTTTTATTTTAGATATTCATGAATTGCAAGGAACTACTGTTGTTTTGATCGAACATGATATGGGTCTGGTTATGGATATTGCAGACCGTATCATTGTCCTTGATTTTGGGAGCAAGATTGCTGAAGGCACTCCGGAAGAAATTCGTAACAATCCAGCAGTCATCCAAGCTTATTTAGGACAGGAATACTAAATATTTCATCAAGTTTAATGATTAGGACCAAGCTGGGAAGAATGAATGAGCCAACTTGATACATTACCCAAACATTTCATGGAAAAAGTGGGCCGGTACGGTGACCACCAAGTTGCCGTTCGGCAAAAAGATTTTGGAATCTGGCAGGAATTCACATGGGCCGATTCCTTCGAACAGGTGCGAAACTTCACACTAGGGTTAATTGCTCTGGGTCTCGAAAAGGGTGATAAGGTAAGTATTGTTGGTGACAATGACCGACAATATATGTGGGCAGACCTGGCGATTATGTCAGCTGGGGGAGTAACAGTTGGGATTTTTACAGACGCAATCCCCAGCGAAATGGAATTTGTAATTCAACATTCCGAGTCAAAATTTGCATTAGCCAAAGACCAAGAGCAGTGTGACAAGCATTTAGAAATTAAAAATACAATTCCGGGGGTAAAAAAGGTAATTTATTGGGAACCACGTGGGATGTGGTATTACAATGATCCCTGGCTAATGTCATATGAGGATGTTATCGAGCTAGGAAAAAAACTACATGATGAAAAACCTCATCTGTTTGAAGAACTTGTTGCATCCGGCACAGGTGATGACCTTGCAAACTTATGTTATACATCTGGGACCACAGGGGTCCCTAAGGGAGTAATGCTAACGCATGAAATATTCCTCTCAGCGGTAGAAAGTTTCCATTTGCTAGAACCACGCCTGGATACAGACAATATCATCTCCTTCACACCCTTAGCTTGGATAGCAGAACATACCCTGGCAGTCACGCCCCATGTCATGTACGGAATTATTGTAAACTTTCCTGAAGCCCCTGAAACCGTACGTGAGAATATTCGAGAGATTGCTCCTGAATTTCTTTTCTATCCATCAAGGCTTTGGGAAAATTTGACTGCAATCATCCAGGTGCGCATCACCGACAGCTCTTGGATCAATAGGCTTTTGTATAATCTATTTTTGCCCATTGGGTACAAAGTTGCCGATTTACAATATGAGAAGAAATCAGTTGGCATCTGGTTGAAACTGTTGAATGCCCTGGGAGATCTCCTGGTCTTTCGACCGTTACGTGATCAATTGGGGTTGACACGCGTTCGCACGGCAATTACTGCCGGCGCTTCGCTTAGCCCAGACATGTTGCGATTTTTCCGGGCGATGGGGATCAAATTGAAGCAGGTTTATTCATCCACAGAAACGGCTGCCGCAGGAACTCAACACTCAGATGATGATGTCAAGTTCGTAAGCGTTGGAAAACCACTGCCCAATATCGAATTCAAAATTTCAGACGAAGGCGAAATATTGATCGGTGGGAAAAACATCTTTGTTGGGTATTTCAAAAATGAAGAGGAGACTGCCAAATCACTATCTATAGATGATCATGGTACTCGCTGGTTCCACACTGGAGATGCTGGCTATATCGATGATGATGGTCACGTCATCTATCTTGACAGAGTTAAAGACATGATCACGCTTGCGAGCGGGGAGAAATTTTCACCCCAATTTCTTGAAGGGCGCTTGAAATTTAGTCCTTATGTTCAACATGCCATGGCAGTAGGGGCAGAGGATAAAGAATACGTCACTACCCTGATCAATATTGATTTCGATAACGTCGGGCGGTGGGCAGAGAAAAAAGGTATATCCTACACTACCTTCATGGATCTTTCCCAAAAGCCGGATGTTTACCAGGTTATTCGGGAGGATGTTGAGCGTGTCAACAGTTCTCTCCCCCCTGGCGCGCGCATCCAGAAATTTGTGCTCATGTATAAAGAGTTCGATGCAGATGAAGCTGAGATGACCCGCACCCGAAAATTACGGCGCGGGCTTCTGGTTGACCGCTACCAAGAAATCATTGATGCGATGTATCTAGGCCAAGACCATTGTAAGGTGAGCGCAGAAGTCAAATATCGCGATGGGCGCACAAGCAATATAGAAACTACAGTGCGCATCGCGACGCTAGAAATGGAGGAGATTCCCGCATGAATTGGCAGTTACTGCCGCAATTCGCCATCACAGGAATTTTAGCTGGTGGGCCCATAGCATTGATCGCTTTAGGTTTAGTGCTAATCTTTAAATCTTCGTATATTTTCAATTTTTCTCAGGGTCAATTACTGTTACTTGGCGCACTCATAACTTGGTATTTTTCCATCGAATTGGAATTGAGCTTATGGCTGGCAATCTTTTTAGCTGTGGTTATCATGGCTTTGGTCGGTTTTGCCATTGAACGCCTCGCGCTTCGACCGATGACTGGGCAACCTCTACTCTCGATCATTTTGATGACGCTTGGATTGAGTCAAGCTTTGCAGGGATTAGCATTACTTATTTTCGGAGGTGCTCAACGGAATTTCCCCCAAATATTCTCCGCGGGAGATCCCTATAAAATTATTACCCCCCTGATCTATGAAGGTAAGAGCATTACCCTCATACTTAAACAAAACCTTGTTTGGTCTTTTATTGTAGCCATTATTGGTGTAATTATCATCGGGGGGATATTCCAATATACTCGCACGGGATTAGCGATGCGCGCCACTTCAGAAGATCATGAGTTAGCCCAAAGCGCCGGATTACGCATTCGACGAATCTTTGGAATTTCATGGGGAATGGCAGGTGTAGTTGCTACGGTAGGCGGAGTTTTGTTGGCCACATCCAGTGGCTTAGATCTTAGCTTGTCACTGGTTGTCTTGGCCGCCTTTCCAGCAGTACTGCTTGGCGGGTTAGATTCAATTCCTGGAACAATTATTGGCGCGTTGATGATTGGTCTTTCCCAAGGGTTGGTTAAAGTATCTAAGGTTGCCATTGTCCGAAATTCAGCAGAGATTATGCCCTATGTGGTGCTGATGATTGTGCTGCTTATTCGTCCTGAAGGACTTTTTGGACAAAAACGCATTGAGAGGATATAGCAGATGGCCATCCAAAGACCCGCGGGAGAATTTGATTATAGCTACGCTTACGACATGGCTACCATTCGACGGCGCTGGCAATGGCTATCGCTTCTTGTTTTCATAATCTTATTGTATACATTGCCATTATATGCAAACCAGAGCCTGGTGTCGCTCGTCAACCGCATCGGAATTTCGATCATCGCAGTTCAGGGATTGAATTTACTCACTGGTTATACTGGTCAGATTTCGATCGGCCAGGCAGCCTTTATGACCGTGGGGGGCTATATTTCCGCGCTTTTGGTAAACAATCTTGGCTGGCCATTTTTTGCTGCCATGCCTGCCGCGGCAATAGGAGCCGGAATTGTTGGGCTATTGTTTGGATTACCTTCTTTGCGTGTAAAGGGGTTTTATCTAACGATGGCAACTTTGGCCGCGCAGTTCATTATTCCTTGGTTCACACGGCAGGCTTTTCCAGACATTCTAAATGGAGCACAGGGATTGAACGTCAACATCCCCATAATTCTTGGGATCGAGTTCAATGAACCATCTAAATATATTTATCTAACTCTCTCAACTCTGATCATAACCACCATCGTCGCCCACAATATTTCCCGCTCACGCTTGGGCCGCGCTTTTGTGGCTATCAGGGATAATGACCTGGCTTCAGAGCTATTAGGTGTTGATCTTTTTAAATACAAGCTGCAAGCATTTTTCTTGGCTGCCGTTTATGCCGGAATTGCTGGCTCATTGATGGCTCACAATTTAAGGCATATCAACTCTGAAACCTTCAACCTAGTGGACTCGATCTTATTGTTAGGTATGTTAGTTGTAGGTGGGTTGGGCACCAATTTAGGAGCAATTCTTGGCGCTATCGTCGTTGAACTGATCATTGAAGGTGCAACGGTTTCGGCACCATTCTTTGTTGAGTTATTTCCTGCTACTGCGGCAGGTATGATCCAGGCTCTGCGGCCATTGTTCTTTGGCTTCACATTGATGCTATTCCTGATTTTTGAACCACGCGGTTTAGCCCATCGCTGGCAGCTTCTCAAAGCAGCATGGCGGTTACGGCCATTCTCGCATTAATTGGTGTAAGGAGGTGATGCCCGGAACAAAACTTTGGTAAAAAAATGCTTTTAAAAATTTATAATTCTCAAGGAGAGAAGACACGATGAATGTAAAAAGAATATCTTGGTTTTTGTTGTCGATGATGCTGGTATTTTCCATGCTCTTGGCAGCTTGCCAGCCCGCCGTGGAAGAACCCGCCGCTGAAGAACCTGCTGCGGAAGAGGAGATGGCAGAAGAGGAAGCTGCTCCCGCGGGCACATATTATGAGCGCGCCATGGCAGGCGAGTTCGATGGCACAGCAGTGA
>CAYQQX010000004.1:0-74081 GCA_964419495.1 uncultured Anaerolineales bacterium | reverse complement strand
CCCACCCCCTATTTCCAGGGAGATTCTCTTTAGCTTGCGTAACATCAATTATTAACTTGCCAATTCGCGAACATCTAATTCCTATTGGGTTCGTAGTAGGGCAAGAGAGTGCCCGTGACCGTCCTCAAGTCAAAGCGCACTTTCGTGCGCCACTACAAACCTGCGTTCTAAAGCACCAACCAGAAGAAGATCGCTGTAACCGCCATGAGATAAACAATGATCGGCGTCAGCGCTTTGAAGATCAGAGTCTTCTCAGTGGTATGGTGGATGGCGATGCGATACACGGTATAGATCGAGATTCCCAACCCAGCCAACATAATTGGCACCTGAAGATAAGGAATCAGATGAGGCGCGTACATCACCCAACCATAATCGGCAGTACCAAAGAGATCCCATCCCCAACCCATAGGATCAGACAACAGGGGGATTGCATAAGAGATATCTACCAATGCAAAGGCAATGGTAAAGGCAATCCATCCTGCCAGGCCGATGGGCACAATCGCGTATCCATAGTCAGTGAATAAGCGCTTGAGCGGTGGCAGGCCCATGCCTACCAAGGTCACGTTTGAGCCGCCGCTGGCCTTCCTTTTAGGAGCAGGTTGACGTCGAACGAAAGCCGTGAACCCGCGCCATAGTTCGGGGACAAAAGCAAAAGCCTCTCGTACAGGCACCAACTCTCCCTCAGCCCAGCCCTTTCCCAGCCAAACAGCAACATAATAGAGGCCGGGCATAATCACCAAATTCATCAAGATGAACAACACTGCATACAGCAAATATTGGGGCACAGTGGCCATATTGGCCATATCCTTTAGAAATCCCCACGGGCCTAAGTAAACGGCGATATAAATCAGCGCGCAGGCCAACATGATGAAAGCATTATAGATTTCATCGATGCCGCGGCCCTTGATGACAAACAGATCCCGCCCAAAGGGGCGAATGTTCAAAGCCATATTGTCATGCGGACAACTCTTGAAGCACTCGGTGCACATGCCGCAGAAGGCGTTGCGATCCAGACCGCCGGGGTAATTCAGCCAGGGGCAGCCGTAACCGTGGGCGTCTCCCGTGATGCAGGTCTTCTCCGTGTGTTCCTTGCAGACCTGGAGATCTTTGACGCGAATTTCAACCGGCGCGACCATGGAGTACATGCCCGTAAAGCCGCTGACCGGGCACAAGTAGCGGCAGAAGATGCGTCGACCATATACCACCGAGGTCACAGCCGCTCCGATGATGAAGAGAGACAAAACCACCCCAGTCCAAATCGGCCGCGTGATGATAAACGCGCTAAAAAGGCATACGCCTAAGAAACCAAGATTCTGGGGCCATAAGTTACGCAAGCTTTTGGGCCACATCTTACGCGCAATGGAGACAGCGCGCTCGCGCCCTTTTGCGACGAAGGAGCGGTGATCGAGCCAATCGCCAGGTGCGGGAAGCGGGCACATGGTGCACCATAACCTCCCGCCGATGGGGATGAAGAAGAACTTCAGTGCCGCCCACCAAACGATCCATACATAGACAATGGCGAAATTGGCATTCCCCACCGGAGATCCAAAGAAAGCCGCCGCCATGATCACGGCGAAGAAGAAAAGATTAGGGACAAAGAGTGCGAATTGGAACCAGCGTGATTTAAGCGCTGAGCGAATCCAGTTGAAGCGGGTCAACTCGAAAATCCATCCCCCAAGAGGATCTTTATTTGGATCGTGACCCCAGCGCTGAACGGCAGCTACAGAGACAAAGGCAACTACGAGAGTCAAACCCCAGGCAATGGGCAATTTCCGGTAAGGCTCAACTACCATCTCACCGACCATGAAGGGGTGCAACGGGCCACATACAACCGTGCAGCGGAAGTGATGCAAACCAGCTTTATCGGCTACGAATTCCACTGTCGGCGGGGGATCCTGGCGGGGATATGCCTCGAGTTCAACGTCATAGTTCTCAAGGATCAACCCGTGAGTGACGTCATCGGCAATCAGCGTAATTTTTACGGTGTCACCCTCCTGAACATGAAATTTTCGGGGCGTGTATTCAAATGCGCGAGCTTGAATAGTTATCTCGCGCATCCCCCCTACGCTTGCCTGACCGATGACGTTTGGGCTGATCAGCATATAAGTGAAGAGACCTAGAACGATGAGAGAGAGCAACAACCAGCGCAGCTTATTCATGAGCTTGCCTTTCGTTTTTGGTGAGAAGGGTGAGTAATATACCTATAAAAAATTATCACGAATGGAAACGAATTTGCCGAATGACACAAATTTTAGGGCATTCGTGAGATTCGAGTTATTCGTCACTATACGTGATGAATATGATTTCTATTTGGATGAACAGCCTGAACAGGATGTAGCCACGCAGCCACCACAGGGTGAACTGCCTGACATAGCCCTTACAGTGCCATCTGCGGCCATTGAAAAAGACATAGGTGCAGTGATGCCGCGTTTGCTCTGTTCGCTACCACAATCAGGGCATTCGGCTGAAGAATCGCGCTGTGTAATACTGCGCATGGCTTCAAATTGGTTCAGGCAATCGGTGCAACGGTACTCGTAAAAGGGCATTTTATTGCTCCATACCCAGATCCCTGGGATTATCAGCGTTTATTTGTGTAATGAATTCAAGAATATTCAAGGATCTAGGATCAAAAATGCTTTATTGAAACCCCAGGGGTCTCTAAAGTATAATTGCCGATGGTCTGGAGGGGATGATGCTCCTACTAAGAACTCATCCCCCCCAGGCTCCACTAGTAATGGGGGTTAGGCAGCTTCCTTCTTGCCTCGCATGAAGGCCAAAACGCCAGCAAGCGCAGCAAAGATTAAACCCGGAAGACCAAAGATCAGCAGTAGTAGACCACCTGCTTTGGGCTCCAGTTCAACTTGGGATGCACCATAGTTCTGAATGGCAAACAGGATCAAGATGACTCCCAGAATGCCAAGCACCCATTCGTACCAGGTCAGTTTGACTTTTCCGCCGGTGGCGAGCCAGAAAATGGCAGCGCCCAGCACTAATCCAACAATTAACCAAAACATTTGATGCGCTCCTTTCTAGCTTGTTTCCCGTACGGTCTGAACGGTGTCAATGCCATAGTCTGGCAGATTGAGTGTCCACCACTCTTCGCAGTCCTTCTGGGGCTTGCCGAACTCCAAGGGGATATTGGTGTAGAGCAAGTCGTCCATGGACTTGAAGGTTGCATCGAAGGCTGGCATGGTCGCGGCCATGTAATTGCGCACGCGGTTGAAGCTGGCCAGGTTCTTTGTGGCGAAGGGGCAGGCACTGAAGCACAAGCCGCAGTTGGTGCCCGTGTATGTACGCTGATAGAAGCGGCACAATACTGAATCTTCGAACCATGCTTTGTGACCAGGGTTATTCCAGCCACCTTTGGTCTCCCAAGTGGGTTCCTCATCAAAGGGGATGGCCTTGCCGGGGCAGGCCTCGGCGCACTTCTTGCACTTGTGGCAGAACTTGTACAGTCCGGCATCGATGGGCTTAGTGGGGGCCAGGGGTAGATCGGTGAGTAGCTTGAAGACACGCACCATGGGGCCGTATTCTGGGGTCAGCAAGCGGTTGTAGCGAGAAAGCTCACCCAGACCAGCATAGACACCCAAAGCTGGGGAAATACCCAGGGCATTGGTGCTGGACTCTGCCAAACCCATATAGCCAAGACCATTCAGGAAGACCTGGGCGCGCTCCTGGATGTTCTGGGAGCGTGTGTAGGTCAGGCTGGTGGTCAGCGAGCCCAAAACGGTTGGGCAGCGGGCCATGGTCTCTTCGGACATCTGCACTGTGTAGACGATGGCGTAGCGGGCTTTCTTGGGGATAACACGGTAATCTTCGGTTTCCTCAGGCAACTCCACATCTTCGATGCGCAATTCCTTGCCGTCGGGGTCAACCGAGTAGATGAATTTCTCGGTTGTCTCGGTTTGCAGCTCAACGAAACCAACCGTGGCTGCGCCCATGTGCCGCAAGGCGGCTGAGACTAGCTGAGAAGCTTCTTCAGGTGTACCTTCCCACTTGGGGACACCCCAGGTGTGAGGACCCTGAACCTTTTCTGGATCAAGGAAGAAAGCTCTGCTGGCACCACCACCTCTTACGCCACGCTGCAAAGCGCGGTCTTTGAGGGTGTAGCCAGGGACATCGTTCTCCAGCGATTCCTGCAGGAATGTATTTCTGAGCTCATTAAGCTGATCAATACGCTCTTGCTCTACGTACAGACCAAAACCACGGCGGGTGGTATGACGCTCATTGTAGCGAGCTACCTGCTGCCAATCGACTTCTGTCAGGGGCTCATCCAGCTCCTTGATCCAGCCGGGTCGGCCCAATGAGAAGGGCTTTGTGGCCATGGTTTCGCCGGCGGCGACCATGGGGACAACCGCAGCGGCTGCGCCTAACTTACCGAGTTCACCAATGAACTCTCTACGGGTTAGGTTTTCAGGCATCTTACATTCTCCTTTCTGATATGAGGAGTTTCCACCTCCTTCCTCCGAGGTTTGTGGAAACAACGATCGAGGTGGGCGGCCTGGCTCTGATTAGTGGTTGGTGATTAGTGGTCGGTGGTTAGAAACAAACCACTTCCCACTGCCCACTTTCCACTAACCATCACAGTTGCGGGACAGCGCCGGACTTGCACCGGCTTCGCTTCGGTAGACATTTATCTACCAATCCTTCCCATCCGGGGGATCAGGTACCGCGATCGAAGTTCAATTTATAAAGAGCTTATTGAAACGGTGCACATTTTAGGGGATGTGTCCCCGGTAAATATCTTTTGTTTTGAACCTCCTTTATCGTGGCTTTATTATTCATAACTGCTCAGCCATCGAGAGAAATTTCCCGAGCAAAGGGTGTGCGTGGGGGTGCTGCGCACCCCCACGCACACCCTTTGCTCGAGTATCTCGTCTTAGACTGAGTAATTGTAGACCGGCTATTCCTCTACGGTGATTTCCATAACGATCCAGGGGTGGATCGTGCAGCCAACTTTATATGTACCGGGGACATCGTAGCCATCCCAGATGCGGCGCACAGTTTGGCCGGGGACAACCAGAATTTCACGCAACCCAAGATCAGGGCTGACCAGGTTGTGATCTTCATTCATGTCGCCTTCTGCGATGTCACTGTTATAGACGACGAAGTAGATCTTTTCTCCAGCGGGAATGGTAATGTGATTTGGGACAATCTCTTCAGCAGAGAACTCCAGCTCGACCAAAAAGGCATCTTCAGCCCCTTTGGGTACGGGCTCATCCATGATGATCTCATCACTCTGCCCACCGCCCCCGCCACAGGCAACCAAAAAAACGGTCGCTGTTAACAATAATGCGGTAATTAGGATTTTTTTCATATCTTTGCCTCCATTCTCTAAAGGTGATCGCAAACGATCACTAACTTCAATTTTTCTTCTCAGTCTCGTTAATATCGCTGACAACATCTGAGGCCATGCGCGATACTTCACCCGATAATTCGTTGAAAGCTTTTTGGACGGTCCCAATTGCGTCGCGAGCCTGACTGGCTAAGCG
Source organism: uncultured Anaerolineales bacterium (assembly GCA_964419495.1). Classification (GTDB taxonomy): domain Bacteria; phylum Chloroflexota; class Anaerolineae; order Anaerolineales; family UBA11858; genus NIOZ-UU35. Next base: position 68,589 of record CAYQQX010000004.1, on the reverse strand, counting down.
AATGGTTTCTTTAGGCCCAACTGCCAAAATGGCAAAAATCAAAATCAGTATTAATTCACTAGCACCTAAGCTAAAGAATTTCATATCAATACCTCAAACTCCGACCTCGGCTAATGCTCTCTCGCGCGCTCGTCCAGCAAACCAGGCCAGCACAATGCCAAGTTCATAAAGCACCAAAAGGGGCGCCATCACGAGCAGCATATTGAACATATCTGGCGTTGGCGTAATTACTGCCGCGATGATGGCGATGGCGACCAGAGCAAAGCGCCTACCCTTAGCTAATTGCTTTGATGTGACCAGGCCCATGCGAGCGACTAAGGCCAATAACAAGGGAGTTTCGAATATCACACCACTGCTGATCATCACTGTCGTAACGAATGAGACGTAGCCATCAATCGAATATGTCGGCTGAACCAGATCATCCATGAAGCCCTGCAAATAATTGATCGCCAAGGGCAGCATCACCCCACCTGCAAACGCCACGCCCAGCGCAAAGAAGATGCCAATGCCAACCACAGAGGTCAGCAGCACCCTGCGCTCGCTGCGGGTCAGCGCGGGCACAAAGAATGCCAATACCTGGTAAACCATCACCGGCATGGCAATCACCAAGCCCAGCATCAGTGCGATGCGGAAATAAACAACGATCGACTCAGTTGGGTGAAGGGCGACGGGTCGGTTTTCTCCCATAGGAAGCAGCAAGAACTCTAATCCACGTTTTACAAAAACTAAACTAACCCCTGAAGCGAGGATCAGCACTATCACCGCCTTTAACAATCGTCGGCGAAGCTCCTCCATGTGCCCCCAAAAAGCCTGACGCTTTTGACTGATACCTTCGGCTAAATTTGCTTGTTCTTCGGTGGTCATAAAAAAACCTCGAGATGACAGTCACTTGCTAAGTGACTGTCATCTAACCTGCTGCCTCTTGGGTTGATTCTTCGGCATCTGTCTCATCGTCGCGTGAGACGCCTTTTCGAAATTCTCGGATTGCAGACCCTAGCTCTCCACCAATTTTGCTCACGCGACCCACACCAAACAGAACAATGACAATTACGAGAATGATGATTAATTCGGTAGGACCCAGTCCAAACATATTTTTTCTCCTATTGAGAAGATGTTTCTTCGATTAATTTGATATCTTCCATCACATGACAAAAGGCGCAAGATTCAACCGGTTCCATGGGGCTGAAATTGGGATGACACTCAGCACAAGGGTAATCTTCTCCATAATGCGAGTCATGCGGGTTGGGTTCGTACATGGCGGTTAGTTCTTCAAACCCAGTCAGGCTCTCCCCATGACATTCGATGCAAATCTCGTTGGATGGTGGTCCCATGGGTGGCCATTCGGTATGACAATCCTCACAGAGCATTTCTTCCTGTTCCCTGTGGATCTCATCAAGGTCAGGTTCTTCCACCCAGGCCGCGATTGGATCTAATGTCGTCGGATAATGGGATAACTGACGCACAATCTTTTCGAATACATCACCATTATCAAGGAAATCTAGTTGAACGTTCTCCCAGGTTTGGTGGTGGCAGGCGGAATTTGAGCAAAAAGATGAGTTATCGGCTTCCCCAAAATTGCTCACATCGTGACACTCGCTGCAGTATTCATTTTCATCCACCTCGTCATAGACGAAGCGATGCAGGGCAATCCAGTTGGGATTGTGATGGCTTTTAGGCTGCGGCTCATGGCTGATGAGTATCTGGGTTTCTAGATCTTCAGGCCCTGTGATCGCCGGGATGGCATGGCATAAATTACACTCCAGGCGAACGGCGTATCCTGCAATATCCAAATGCTTGCCATCATGGCAGCGGAAGCACCCAGGGTCATTCATGTGTCCCAGATTATTGGGATGCGTATTCCAATCCACTAATTGGTCAGGGAATACGCTTTGCTTGTAAATATCTTTAATAGCCTTGATTGCCTGATCGATCTCATCGATGTGGTCCTGCTGGTAATCAGCATAATTGTCCCGATAGTAATTTCGCAACACATCGATATCCCTGAGGGCTTTTTCTTTCGACTCATAGGAGGCGTTTAAAACCTCGACAGCTTTACGTCGAATTTCAGGTATTTCGCTAGAAATTAGATTTCGCGAAAGGGCGCTATCGACCGCTTCTTCGGGATTGGGGAAGAAATGAGAGATACGGTTATGACAGGTGATGCAGTCCATTTCCTTGAGATCCGATTCATCAATTGAAAAAGGATTAAAATCTGAACTGACATCGACGTATTCATACACGGCGCTGTACTCTTCATCAAAAACTTTGATAAAGGGTATTTCTTGCTCGGTTTCGTCCGTTGGGTAATAAAGCACCTTATTTTTGATATGCCAATGGATACCATCCCCCAGGCCCTGGCGTACGGTGCCTCCACCGGTTTTCATGACCAGATACGTCCTCTCCAGCGTATTATCCGCATCCGAACCATAGTGATGGATTACCCGTTGGCTGTCGTCGGAAAACTTATCTGGGTTATGACAAAGCTCACAAACCTCTCTGGCAGGTCTTAGGCTTTTGACATGTAAGGGGTATTCATAACTCTTGAACGCAGCCGCAGTGAAATGCCGGAATTCCCCAATTTTTCGAGAGACCTGGTTACCAATGAAGGCGCGCCCGATGTGGCATTCGACACACTTGACTTCTGCGTGGGGCGAGGTCTGATAGGCAAGGATTTCCCCAGGGTGGATGCCGTGACAGGCTGAACCGCAAAATTCTGTGGAGTTGGTATAGTCCCAGGCGTAGGCACCTGCAATCAGGACGATAACAAATAGGGCAATTAGGACTGCATAGGGAAGGAGTTTTACCCAGCGAGAGGCTTCCGGTGCTGGATAGAAAAATCGGCGGATTTTTCCAAAAAAGCGCTTCATAAAGATGTCCTCTGCACGTACACGTCTGCACTTGCGACGGGAGCGATGATGAGTGAATTATTGCACTATCATCTTAGCAAAGGGGGGCATTTCGGTGTAGCGGGAAAAGCCCCCTGATTTGTAGGGGTTTACCTGACAAACAAAATATTAGGCACTCCATATTAAATAAATTCAGTAGATCACAGATTCCCAATTATGGATGTCATTGCGAACGGAGTGAAGCAATCTCCACCCTTTAGAGGGGGATTGCTTCGGCATGAAACGCCTCGCAATGACACAAAATCGTGATCTACTGAAATTTGGAGTTACGCAGATGAAAAGAGTATTCGGGAGTAAGCCCCCCCTAACCTCCCAAGGCTTGCCCTGAGTGATATCGAAGGGTTGGGGGGTTAGGGGGGCAGATTTGTTCAACCTTCCATTGACTAATTCAATTAATTCCGAGATGTGTCATGTTTAGCGTTTTTTGTTGTCGTCAGAAGTTTATGTTTCAGATCAGTCGCTCACGGCGAATGATCCAAACTGTAATTCCCCCCAGCAAAAATACGCCAAAAAGCAACCAGAATACTATCGCTGCCCGAGGTTCAAGCTCTTTGCTGCTGGCAACTGCGGCCTGGAAAAATATGATTTCCAGAAACACCCAAAATCCCCACAATACCCACTCATACCAAGGTCTGCGCTCGATCAAGATAAAATCTTTACAATCGTCGTTTTCGCGGTTATTCATCGTTCGTGGTTTGTTCTGTATCGATGCCATATTCAGGCAGATCCAAACCCCACCATGCTTCCGGGTCTTTTTGCGCCCCATAACTGAAAGCATCATCCATACTGCGGAGTAAGCCATCTATCACTGGGAATGTGGAAATACCCGCTTTTGCCCACTGATGGATCCAAACCTTGTTTTTCTTTGCAAAGGGGCATACGGCAAAACAAATGCCGCAATTGGTTCCCGCACTTTCCCATTGATATGTTCGGCACTTTATCGAGTCTTCGAAATAGGCTTTATGGCCAGGGTTATTCCAGTCTCCCTGAATTTCCCAAGACGGTTCATCATCGAGACTCAGAGCACTGGCCGGACAGGCTTCAGCGCACTTTTTACAGTGCTGGCAAAATTTCAATATCCCGGCATCAATGGGTTTATCCGGTTGAACTCGCAGGTCAGTGATCATTTTGAACACGCGCACCATGGGGCCAAATTCTGGCGTAATCAAGCGGTTGTGCCGTCCCAGCTCCCCTAATCCGGCCAAGACGGCAAATGCGGGCGAGATGCCTAATGCATTGCTGCTGGCCTGTCCCAAACACTGATACCCCAACCCACGCAAGAACTCTTGGGTTTTGTTTTGAATATCTAAAGCTCGGGCATAGGATAACCTTGTCGTTTGCTCAGCGACCACTGTCGGGGCTCGCTTCAAGCTTTCTGATGACATTTGAACAGTAAATACGATCATCCACTTTGCCTTGTCCGGAATCACTCGCTTTTGGTCAGTTTCATAGGCTTCGTCAACGTTTTCGAAAACGATTTCTTTTTCATCCGGATCGTAGGAATAAGTTAGTTTGCGAGTATTCTTATTGAGCTCGACAAACCCTACAGTAGCAGCACCAAAATGGCGCATCGCTGATCGCAAAATTTGAGCAGCTTCATCGGCTGTCCCAACCCAATTTGAAACACCTCGTTCAGCTGGTGTTTTGGTTTTTTGAGGTCCAAGGAAAGATCGGCTGCCAATAGTGTGTGTAGACTGTGCTGCACTAAGCGCTTCATCCTTCAATGTGTACCCGGGAACATTATTTTCCAAACGATTTTTTCGGACTTGGCTTCTGATTTGGCTCAGTCGATCCGCCTCATCCTGTCCAATATACTCGGCCAAGCCTTGCCCTCTCACAGTGCGACGAGCATCGAAGCGTTTTACATTGTCCCAGTTTACTTCAGTTGTTGGCTCATCGACAGTGCGCACCCACCAGGGGCGCGCATTCCCGCCTTCTACATTATCTGGAGCCCAATAGTCTAAACTTGGCACCGAGGAAAGATTTCCAGTTGCAATCGTTGAAGCGGATAATCCCGCAATGCGCAAGAAATCTCTGCGGCTAATTGGATTTTTGCGTCTATCTACCATTAAAGTCTCCTAAACAGATCAGCGTGTATCTCTATCGTAGCAAATTGATCGTTCTATATCTATCAGGAATACACCTTGTTTTTGTAAGGGAATTTCTGACAAAGTTAGATTTGATCGATGTCATCCAGTAATCCAGCCTTCAATGCAAATTGGATCACTTCGGAACGGTGTTTGAGATCCAACTTCTCCATTGCCCGTTGACGGTACGTGTCAACGGTTTTTGGACTCAAGGACAACTTGTCCCCAACTTCTCTGCTGGTGTATCCCATGGCGGTCAGCCGCAAGACTTCCGTTTCTCGCTCAGAGAGGCTTTCCAGCATTTGGGCTTCGGCTTGCCTTTCAAGCAACTCATCAACCACTGCAGTCGCCGCATCGGGGTGCAAAAAGCGTTTGCCCTGGTGAACGGCACGAATAGCCTGCAGTAGATCAGTATGGGCCGATGATTTGGGCACATACCCATCGCTGCCAGCTTGTAGAGCTTGCATGACCAATTCACGTCCGCTGTGCATGGAGAGCACAATGATACGCACCGGATATTCCTCCGCCCGGATTTGTCTAATGGCATCTAACCCGCTTCGGTCGGGCAATCCCAGATCCATGACCACGATATCAGGATCATGGGCTACAACCTGTTTTATGGCCTCATCTGCGGAGCCGGCTTCTGCAACAACCTGGATATCGTCTTCTTCATCCAAGAGAGCACGCAAACCCTCTCGTAAAACCTGATGGTCATCCACCAAAATTACGCGCATAAGTGTTTCTGTCATTAAGACTCATCCTCAACATCATATGGGATATGAATATTTAGCGCGGTTCCCTTACCAGGAGCCGAATCGAATACTACTGATCCTCCCAACATCTCCGCCCTCTCCAACATACTGATCAAGCCCAAGCGATGTCGGGTTTCTTTCGTAGTTATTTTGTCGGTTTCAAACCCAACACCGTCATCTTCAATGCGCAATCCAATCGCAAAGGGCTGTACTGCTAGTTCTATGATAACGTTCTTAGCCCCAGCATGCCTGACAACGTTCGTCAGGGCTTCTTGGGTAATGCGATACAAATTGGTTTCGATCTCGAATGGAAAACGCTTGCCATCCAGATGAAATTGGCAGTCCACACTTGCACCAATATCGTCAAGCATTTCTTCGGCCAAAGTGCGCAGAGCCACTTCGAGGCCCAATTGTTCTAATGCTGCTGGTCGAAGACGGTGAGAGACCCCGCGAACTTTTTCAATTGTTTCGGAAGTTGTTGTACACAACTCAGCTACGCTACTCCGAATGTCGTCACTAGTGGCGCGATTCTCCAGGGTTTTCAAGCGGATTAACAAACTGGTTAGACTCTGACCCGCATCATCATGCAGTTCTCTAGCTAATCGAGCCTGCTCGTTCTCCTGCGCGTTTACCAGTGCCGTCAGCAATCCTTGCCGCGCAGCTTCCTTTTCTTTCAAGCTTGCGTGCAGCCAGGCATTGGCAACTAATTCAGATACTTGTGCGCCAATGGTGGTCAGCGTATCGATGTCATTTTCCGATGGTTTTGAATCTTCTAAACAAACCAGGTTGATCATCCCAAATCGTTCTGCACGCGCCTCTAGGGGGATCGTGATGTGGAAAATTTCCTGGTGCGAGTCATCAACTAACAATTTCAATCTCGCACAAACGTTAATTTGTGCATCTGCGCCAACTTCATTGCCCGTCAGACCACGCTTGCATGTACACACTTCTTTCGAATCATCCGTGATATCTGCATACAACTCAGCATGTAAGGCGACCGCGCTGGCCAGATGAAAACTTCTCCCGCCCGGGTCTGTTGGATCGCGCATATAGATCCAGCCACTTTCAAGTCCAAAAACATTCAGCGTCGAGTTAAGAGATGCATCTAGAACATCCTGAAGTTCCAGCTCTTTACCAGCCGCGAGAGCAACCTGGTTGATTGCCTCTAAGCGCCGGTTGCTGCGTTCTAGCTTTTCCTGACTGCTAACCAGTCGATCCAGCATGAGATTGATCGTTCGGGCTACCTCCCCTATCTCATCTTGAACCCATATCCTGGCTCGCGAAGCGAAATCGCCATCTGCTACCCGCTGGGCAACCTGTCGTAATTCCAGCAAAGGTTTGGTGAGTGACAACATCAAGAGAGAGGTCAAAAGAATTGATGCACCTGCCGACAACATGGTTACCAGACTCACACTTCGGCTGCCAGCCTGCATGGCCATTTGAACGCGTTCATCCGTCAATAAGTATGACAGCCAGTCAGAAAGCCCTGTCTGGATCCAATAATTAAGCGCCAAGCCTAAAATCGCTATCGGCAATATCATGATCCCGGTGATTTTAATACGTACTGGAACGGAAAAAACGAGGTCAGAAAGTTTTTCACCCAAATTGAGGGTTTCGTTTGTTGCCATGGTAATTTCCTATTTTATTCGACCAAAGAGAAACTATGGATACCATCATTCTATCACGCTCACAACTGTCGAATGCGATATACATACTCTATAAAACCATGACAAATATCGTCAAATAAATTTATACAACCCCTAAATAATATGGGTATGCCAAAAATCAACATCGCATACACTAGTAGCGACCAACGGTCGGTTTCAAAGGACATAATTATGCCTAAAGGTATTCCCCTCACAAAAGAAGAAAGAGAAGAACGGCGCCGAGAGATCGCACACATCGCCGCGGACTTAATATTCGAGAATGGTTTCACTGAAACCTCTGTCAGCCAGATAGCAAAAGCTGCTTCCATGGGTAAATCTTCCCTGTACGATTATTTTCCCACCAAGGATGAAATTATTCTCTATTTACTCGATGAGCCTCTCAATGAACTCAACCTAGGCGCCGAACAGATCATCGCAGAAGGTGGAAATGTACTCACGCGTTTAAGAAAAGTAATGTTTATGCACCTGGAAATTTTGCTGCGCGATAAGGCTTTCATCCTAAAGCTCTTTATGGCAGCACAAAGCCTCAGCGCTGAGAGTCAGCAGCGATACCAGGTTAAACGATACGCCTACCAAGATATGCTGGTCGAATTACTTGAAGAGGGCATCGCCCAGGGCAGCATCCGGCCTATCAATGCCGCGGTGGCAATGAAATCGTTATTAGCCATTATGACTCCGGTTGTCTTTACCACACGTCCCGCAGGCAGCCCGGAAGAAATGCTCGAGGATGCCCTGGAAATTTTCTTCAAAGGAATCCAGGCATAGATATTTTTTTGCAACAGAAGCGACCATCGTTCGTTTTGATAGTATTTTTGGAGATAGAAATGATTAATCAATACACACTGCCCCTCGATAACGCCGCAGCCACGCTGGAAACAGTCGGTGGTAAAGGAGCTTCCCTGGCCCGCTTGATCCGAGGCGGATTACCGGTTCCGGGCGGATTTCACATCACCACAGACGCTTACCGCTTGTTTGTGAAAGAAAACAAACTGCAACCTGGAATTCGGCGTGCGCTTGCGCCCATAGATCTATCCAGCCCCCAAACATTGGAGACGGCATCTCAAGAAATCCATGAGCTGTTCTTGGCTGGAGAGATTTCCCCATCCCTGGCAGATGCCATCCTTGATGGCTATGCGCAAATCAGCACTGACTCCCCTGCTGTGGCGGTGCGTTCGTCGGCTACTGCCGAAGACTTACCCGAGGCATCCTTTGCCGGTCAGCAGGAAACCTACCTGAATGTCCGCGGCCCAGAAGCAGTTCTGGAGGCGGTCAGAAAGTGCTGGGCCTCGCTATGGACAGGGCGCGCCATCGGCTACCGCATGCGGCAAGAAATTGAGTCTGAAGGTGTGGCCTTAGCCGTGGTTGTGCAGTCGATGATCCCCGCCGAGGTAGCCGGGATCATGTTCACCGCCAACCCGCTCAACGGGCAGCGCGCCGAAGCCGTGATCAACGCCGCCTGGGGATTAGGTGAAGCCATTGTGGGAGGTCAGGTCACGCCAGACACCTTCACGGTAGAAAAAACTTCGGGTGCAGTGATCAACCGCGAGCTAGCCCCCAAACGCATCCAAACCGCGCCCACAGACTCCGGTATTGAGACACAGCCCGTTCCCGAACATCTGCAAAATATCCCCGCCCTCAGCGATGAACAGGCGGCTGAGTTGACAGAATTGGGAAATCAAATCGAAATAATTTATGGCATACCTATGGACATCGAGTGGACACTGACCGATGGCGAATTCGCCATCGTGCAGGCGCGCCCGGTAACCGCTTTGCCCGATCCGCCCCTGGATTGGTCGCCGCCTGATCCAAAGGGCGTTTATCTGCGCACCAGCGCCGTCGACCTGATGCCCGATCCGTTGAGCCCTTTATTTGCTTCCTTAGGGCTGCCAGCATTGATTGAGCAAACCTACCCCATGACGGAGCGCATTACGGGCTCCGAGCCGGCCTTTGCTAAGGATTATTTCACGGCCATCAACGGCTATGCCTACATGAATACAACTGTGCCCACGGAAGCTGTGCGTTGGATCTTTACCGGGCTGCTGCCCTCAACTATGCGCATCATGCGCCTGCTTCCCATGTGGCGAGATGAAATGCTGCCCGAATATCAAGAGAAGATCGCCGCTTACAAAGACAAAGTGGCTGGCGAAATGAGTTCAAACGAAATTTGGACAGATGTGCAAGAAATTCTGGATGCGGCCATGTATTACCTGGCTGGGCTGCGCTACTCCACCATGAAAAATTCAGCCGGCTCTGAGGGCATTCTAACAAGCGTTTACGAAAAAATGGCCCAGGGTGAGGGAGACCCGCCCGCAGCAACTTTGTTAATGGGTTACGACAACGTCCCGGTCAAGGCCGAAAAATCACTTTTCGATCTGGCAATGTGGATCAAAGAACACGATGAATTAGCCAGACATATTCTAGAGACATCCACAGAGGAATTGGCCCAACGATCTTCGAGAGATGATATCGATCAACGGGACGAGTTTGATTCCCGGTTCCAATCTCACTTGGATCGCTATGGATACATCATTTACTCGTTGGACTTTGCCGAACCGCTGCCGCTGGAACATCCCGAGCCAATGCTGGAAATAATCAAGATGTACCTGCGCGGTGAGGGAACTGATCCACACCAGCGCCAGAAGAACAGCGAAGCAAAGCGCGTCGAGACTACGGAAGCCATACTCCAGCGTCTGAAAGGCTTCAGGCTGTGGGCATTTACCAAGGCCCTCAACTATGCCCAATCGAACGCCGAAGCACGCGATGACGCCCTGGCCTACCTCGGGCTCGGGTATCCCCAATTGAGAGCCATGCTGCTCGAACTGGGACAGCGTCTGGCCGATGCAGGCGGGGTCCAACACAAAGACGATATCTTCTGGTTGGAGAAAGATGAAATTGAAGGTAGCTTGGCGCAACTTGAAAGCGGGAATACCGCCGAGAGTCTCTCGGGTCGTGTGGATTCACGCAAAGCATTTTCGGGAAGAGTAAGCCACTCGCCCCCGCCGCCCATCATCCCTAAGAAGAAAAGGGTCAAAGGGATGAAAACCGATCACTTTGTGCATGGCTCCGACGAGGAACAAGCGGGCGATACTCTCAGCGGTATGGCGACGAGTGCCGGCATTGTGACAGCGCCTGCCAGTGTACTGCTCAGCCCCGCCGACTTTGGCAAGATGAAACCTGGCAATGTGCTGGTCGCGGCCACGACTACGCCTGCCTGGACGCCGCTCTTTGCCATGGCATCCGCGGTGGTCACGGATGTTGGCGGACCGCTCAGCCACGGCTCGATTGTGGCGCGCGAATACGGCATCCCCGCCGTGATGGGCTCAGGCGTGGGAACCAAGCGCATCCAGGATGGACAGACCATTACTGTCGACGGTACCAACGGAACGGTGCTGCTGGACGTCCCAGACTCGTCCCCGGATTCTGACCAAGCCCCTGCCATCGAATGGGCACCCCCTACTCCTAAGGGCACTTACGTGCGGGCCAGCATCGTCGATTTAATGCCTGACCCGCTGAGCCCGCTTTACTTAACGTTGGGAATTCCCACCTTCAAGCAACAAATGCCCGTAATCGGGAAACGCTTGTTGGGCTCAGAGCCCGTTTTGGCAGAAGATTACTTCACTGAGATCAACACGTATGCTTACATGAACTCAACGTACCCGCCCAAAGCTTTCTGGTGGCTGCTGACGCGCATGCTGCCCGCCTATCCAAAACTGCTCAAGAATCTTGTCCCCATTTGGCGAGATGAGCTGCACCCAGAATACCAGGCCTATGCGGCAGAGATAGAAAAAATAGTTCCCAGTGAATTATCTGTCGCCGATCTTTGGGCACAAGCCCAAGAGATCGTGGCCGAAGCGATGACATATCTATGCGGAATTATGTTTGCCACCATGGGAGCCTCTGCAGGTTCAGAAGGACTGCTCACTAGAGTTTACAAAAAAATGGCGCAAAACGATGGTGCCCCCAGCGCTACCGTGCTTTTGATGGGCTGGGACAACATCACCATTCATTCAGAAAAGTCGCTCTACGATCTGGCCATGTGGTGCCGTGAGAGAGCCGCTCTCAACACATATATCCAACAGACACCCACCACAACACTTGCAAAACTCCTCGCTGCTGGTAGTCCACCCGCCGAGGTCGACTGCGAAGAATTTGAAGCGCTGCAAAAGAAATTCAATCAACATCTGAAGCAGTTTGGTCACATCATCTATCAAATGGACTTTGCCTATGACCTACCCCTTGATCACCCTGAACCGATGCTCGAAATGGTCAAGCTATATCTCAGCGGCCAAGGCAGCAACCCCTATGAACGTCAGCGTAAGAACGAAGCCATCCGAATTCAGACTTCCCAGGAGATGCTGGGGCGTGTCAAGGGCCTTAAAGGTTGGATCTTCCGCACTGCGCTCAATTGGGGACAAAAAATGGCCGAAGTCCGCGAGGACGCCATCGCAGAAATTGGATTGGCGTTCCCCAAATTGCGCCAGCTGCTACGCGAGTTAGGAGATCGATTTGTCTCCGCAGGAGCAATCACCGCCAGGGACGATGTCTTTTGGCTGGAGAAGGAAGAGATTGATCTTTGTGTGGCGAACCTGGAAAGTGACATAGGCGTAGATAAATTGGCGGGGCACGTTTCCGAACGCAGGGATTTTTGGCAACGCGCAAAAGATGAGACTCCGCCCCCGATGCTACCTTACAAAGAAAGAATGATGGGCATCAAGTCAGATCTTTTTATCGCACAAACGGGAGAGTCGCAGACAGGAGATACGCTCAAAGGCGAGCCGACCAGTGTTGGCAGTGTGACAGCCCCAGCCCGAATCCTGCTTGGCCCCGAGGATTTTGATCAGATGCGCCCAGGTGATGTTCTGGTTGCAAACACCACTACCCCTGCTTGGACGCCGCTCTTTTCAATGGCAGCTGCAGTTGTCACCGATATTGGTGGCCCGCTCAGCCACGGCTCGATCGTGGCCCGTGAATTCGGCATCCCGGCTGTCATGGGGACGGGTGTGGCCACAAAGCGCATTCAAAGCGGACAGACAATCACCGTTGATGGCAACGCGGGAACGATCAAGATCCACAATGGGGAATGATCTGACCTCTTAGGAGCAAACTTAGAGGAGCTGGCAATGAAGAATTTAAGAATTAGAGAAAAATCTCAGATAGCCTTAGGTTGGTTGACCCAGCCTAAGGTGATGGCCTTCATCCTGATCTTCATGCTAGCATTTAGGGTTCGCAGCGCTGAGTTATCAAAGATTCCCAGCCGCTACATGCGCCCCAACCCTGGCTGGGAACTCAGTTCCATCGCCATTTCGCTGTTCAATGGTGAAGGTTTCGCTAACCCATATATGATCACCACAGGACCCACCGCGCATCTGCCGCCCATCTATCCTTATCTTGTCAGCTTTATCTATCGCATCTATGGATTGACATCATTAGGCGGCCTTCGCAGCATGCAGCTCATGGTCCTGACTGGCTCGATTATCTACGCGCTGCTGCCTTGGTTATCAGAAAAGATGGGGTTGGGCATACAACCAGGGATCATTGGTGGTGTTGCTGGCGCGCTGTTCGTCGAATGGCCGGGGCATGGAGAATACCTGGCCGCGATCGCCATGGGTTTTATTTTGGTCGCCTTCCTTCGGCGCTGGGATCATCAGCATTACACCTGGGGTGGTTCGCTGCTTTTAGGAGTAGGAATCAGCGTCGCGTTTCATGTGCAGCCAGCCTTGCTGACTGTCATCTTGGGTTGTTTGATTTTCGAATTGTTCTGGTCTCGAAACTCGAAAAGGTGGGCCTACGCTGGTGTAGTGATCGTTGGAATTTTGGCAGCCAGCATCCCATGGGGCTGGCGCAACTACGTCGCTTTCGACTCAATCTTCTTTATCCGCAGCAACTTTGGGTTAGAGCTGCGCATGGGCAATCATGAAGGCGCGGCCCCCACAATGGAAATCATGGACGCGCTGGGTGATGAACATCGCCATCCCGCAGCCCATATCGCAGATGCCATGAGATTGCGCGAAGTCGGCGAGATGGCTTACATGCAGGAAGCTAAAACCGAGGCCTTTGAATGGATCAAAACAAATCCGGTGGAATTCACTAAATTGACAGCGCTGCGCGTTGTCAACGTCTGGTTTGGACCCCCTTACAATTTTGGGATTGCCTTGGGCGTCAGCGTACTGACGATGCTGGCGATCCTGGGATTTTGGCGTATATGGTCTCTTCTGACAATCCCCCAGCGCGTCGCACTGCTAATCCCCTTGGGGACATTTCCACTAGTCTACTATGTGGTCGGCTACATGCCCCGCTACCGCATCCCTATTGACTGGGTTCTTTATCTCTTAGCCGGGGCAGCGGCCTGGCAAATGGCAACTTGGGTTCAGAAGAATATCCTCAAGAAGAAAAATATTCCTCAGGCATGAAACCTACCTGGCAAATGATTCAGCATGTTCAAAATCAACGGCTACAACGCTGAAACAGGCGAGTGGAATGACAGCCTGACCTGCAACTATCTGTGATCGAGCGTCATTACCCGCGAGGCATCTCCTGATGTAATGACACCTTATTCCTGGTCTGCGATGCGTAACGGGTTTGCACAAATGATCATGCTACCCGGCTTTTTGCCTATCGGTAATATCTGCGGTCACATCTACAACAACGGCAGTGTAGGAGCCACGGCTTTCAAAATACTCGGTCGGCAAAATTCATTTGATGCATCCAGCAAAGAGCTATACGGTATCGATCCAAATGATCTTGGTGATTGGAAAATCTCTTATATTCCAACCACTTTTATCGACAAAATAACGCGTTTAGCGTAATGTGATTCAGATCATGTCCAATGTCAAAAGGGCATTGAAAGATATAGATCACTTTATCGATGCCAACCCATCCTGGTGTGACACTCAGCACCGCGATCTTCTAAAGATGGAGAAGGGAGATCTCATTCGCTGGTCAGAAGAGTCTCTGCTACCCTACATGATCAGAACCTTTTGGGTGATGGTCAGCCCGGCGATTGCCTTATCGAATTCGATCAGCAAACTGCGCGCGGATTTAAACCAGATCGTCGGTCCGGACGACACCGTAGCACTACTGTCGAATGTCAGCAGCAAAGATGAGATCCTGGCTAGCCTTGGCATTGTTGCCGGACTAGATCGTCTGCGAAGAGGGCATATCAACCGGAAAGAATATGAAATAGCATATGGGCATCGCGGCCCACATGAGGCAGAGCTGTTCATTCCTCGACCAGCCAAGGATCCAGAATGGATCGATCGACAATTAGCAAACCTCGAATATGCTCCGCAAGATGTTGACTCACTTCTACGTGAGCAAAGCATGCGCTACAACTCTGCGCTGAAAAATTTACTCCAAATCACTCCCAGGAAATTCGATGCGCTCCAGAAAAGACTGGGTGAAGCAGCCCGTCTAACTCGCCTGAGCGAGGCGGGACGCTCTGATGGCATGCGCGCATTCTGGATTTCGCGTACGTTTGTCCAACGTGTTGGACAGTTAACAGGGCTTGAGGACGATGCCTTTTTCATGGAGCATGACGAAATCATTAATAGCCAGATCGAAGGCTCATCCGGCTCCGCCAGGACCGTCGAAGGGAGCGTGCGGATTTTTAACTCTGCCCAGGAGGGCGATCAACTACAACCGGGTGAAATCTTGGTGGCTATCACCACTAACGTTGGCTGGACTCCCATCTTTCCGCGCGCCGCGGCAGTGATCACCGATGTGGGCGCGCCGCTTTCACATGCCGCCATCGTCGCCCGAGAACTGGGAATCCCAGCCGTGGCAGGTTGCTTCAATGCCTCTTCAGTGCTCAAAACCGGAGATCTCGTTCGTGTTGATGGCGGCCAGGGAATTGTAGAGATTATCGAGAGAGCAGCATGATAGATAAACCAACAGCCTTTGTCACAGGTGCCACCAGCAGCATTGGCGCTGCCTATGCCCAACGATTAGCCAGAGAAGGATACTTCAGGATGACAGGAAATTAAAGAGCTTTTCGGAGTCCACTTAATGAACATGTAAGTAAAAAAAGAGCAGATGGTATCTTCATATGGAAATTGACCTATTTTTTTGTGATATTTAGGAGTTACTCACTTCATCTGTGTAACTCCTAACATTGATATTCACAAATATAGATGGTGTAAATATCAGTATGCTATAATGCCCCCAACATATCAGCCCGCACCATCGGGGCGACAATGGAATAGGCAACTCTGAAAATTTCACTCATCCCGATGATGGCGGTGGGTGTTTTATTTATATTATAGGAAAAACTCAATGCCGAAGAATAGTCAAGAAAAACAAGAAAATCCCACTGATAGATATTTCTCCTACACACAAGAACCACTAGATCCTAATCTCCGGAAATCTGATGCTGTAAACATAACCAACCAGCTAAGTGAAAGGCGTGGCTATATAAAACTTGATGAGACCAAATTTAATGAGATATTATTTCTTATCATATTACTTTTGATCATAGTTGCTTACTTGCTATATAAATATGTTTTTTGAGAAGCAGGAGTCTCTTTTGTATGAATACATATTGCATGCCACGTATTCCTAGAAATCACTGCTTCACTCAAAAAATGCGATGTATTCTCAAATCAAATATTATTCTGGAAAACTTTCTATCGCCAGTAAAAATGCTGTAGTTTGTACTATTAGGAAAACGCTAATACCCCCGCCTGTTTATACCCCACCAAGCAACTGAAATCCTGCCTCAATTAGACACGCTCTCAAATATCAAGTAAGGCGCACTCCTGCTAGTGCGTCTTTTCATTTGAGCATCATTCTTTAGCGGTTTCGAATCAACATCGATTGGAGAAAAATTATGAATGTAAATGACATTCTCAAATATGGAAATTTAATGGTTTTCGACACAGTGAGTGATTTAGACGAACAGTATTGGGGGGTCGGAGGCGTTTGTGGTGTCTGGTCTGTGCAAGAGATCATGGCTCACTTGATCTCCTTTGAACACTTACTCAAGGATGTCCTTAGTTCAATCTCGGGTGAAGAGGAATTGCCGACGCTAAATGCATATCTCAACCAGGGAGACGAAGATTTTAATGATGTAGAAGTATCCAAGCGCAAGAATATGAGTGTAGCGGAGATTTTAGAAGAATACTCCACTACCCAGGCAATTGTTGCTGAAATAGCACAAAAAATTCCCGCCGAGGTGTTTCGCGAGAATGGCACGATCCCGTGGTACGGCGATGAGTATTGTTTAAATGATTTTGTTGTGTACACAAATTATGCGCATAAGCGCGAGCACGTTGCCCAGATCAATGTTTACCGCGATTCCCTGTGAGCCTTGGGTTTAGGGATCTGATATTTTAGAAGGAGAAAATAAATGTCTGCTCAACCAACACAAGAAGAACTCCACCAAACACTGCAAGCAGCCTGGAATGCCCATCACGAATATGAAATGAACGCCCTTAAAGGTGTTCACGATGAACTATGGCCGGGCTGGTATGCGGCATATGTCTTGGGGCGTCTGGGAGATTTTGTTACACCCAGCGAGTTATCATCCTGGTTAGAAAATGTTCCTGGGGAGGGAGATTGGACGGCTAATGCGGCAAAATTTGTTGTTGCCCAGCTTGGCAAAGATTGATCCCAAAGACTGTCTTTCAAACTGAATCTATTTCGATATAACGCCATCCTTTAGGGTGGCGTTATCGATTGGCTATATTGCCATTGCCAGATAGAATCGTTATACTGACTGGGCAATCCTAGTGGATCCATTCATCGGTGAGACTAAAACATTTCGTTCTATGGGA
Source organism: uncultured Anaerolineales bacterium (assembly GCA_964419495.1). GTDB lineage: Bacteria > Chloroflexota > Anaerolineae > Anaerolineales > UBA11858 > NIOZ-UU35. The sequence goes on along the minus strand of CAYQQX010000004.1, from coordinate 51,407 downwards.
ATTCCCGTGAGAGACCTCTCATTTGGGGGTAGCAAATGTGGAACCTTACCACGGCGATTCCTAGAGACCCAAACATTTATCTTATTTCAAAGAGTGAGAATATGGTTAGCGCGGAAGATGTCATCAATCTCTACAATTTATAAACTGCAAACGGCATTCAAAAACTCATCGACAACGGTGAAGCAACACAGCTACAATATTTTCCCAAAGGGAACATCAAAAAAGATTATGCCCTTTTCCCAGATCCAGCCGGCTACAACATTGGGCTATGATGACAAATACATGCGCATGGGTTTTGGACGCCGCAAGTTTGGTGAAGCACTGGAGAAATTTGAAGACTACTTGAAAAAGGTATGATCTTCACCGATATGGGTACGGCCATGCGACTTTTTTAATTGAAATGCTATAATCCATATCAATCATTAGGAGAATCAAAGGAGATTACCATGTGGAAAAAAGCACTTTGGATTTATCTGATTTTGTTCGTCGTTGGATTTTTGGGCTTTTTCATCTATGACGCAATAGTAAATGTGGGAATTGATGCCTTTGATCCAGCCTCCCTAATAGGTTTACTAGTCATGTTGATTCCCGCTATGGTATTGTATTTTCAATTACGGGGCAAGAAAGTTTTCATATTATTTACCATCATCGCGATTCTGATGGTCGCAGTTCCGATATTGGGAATTTTCAATTTCAATGACTTTAGCCTCGCCACCATTGGCAAAGCGCTTATCTTTGTACCTATGTTGGTAGCGTTGATCTACTTCGGTTACATACAACTATTCCGCAAGAAATAATTCGCCAGCTACCTTAGAGTGAACTGAGCTCCACTCAGAGCTGTAAAAGGAGTTTTCGAGTGAACCAACCCTTAGTATGGACCTTTTTCTATGGGTCCTATATCAATGTAGATGTTCTCAAAGAAGTCGATATCGTCCCCGATCAAGTTGTAGTCGCCAAGCTGAAAAGTTTCCGTCCATGAGCTCGCATGTCAAAGTCATTCTATTGGGTACGGGCAACCCCAACCCAGATCCCAATCATCAGGGACCTTCGATCCTCGTCATGGTCGGTGATACACCCTATGTGGTCGATTTTGGAGCCGGTCTCATCCGTCAAGCCGCCGCGCTGACGTCCAAATATGGGGGCAATCTCCACGAACTCAAAATCAAGAATCTCAAGACGGCCTTTCTCACCCACTTACACTCCGATCACACCATCGGTTATCCTGATTTGATCCTGACACCCTGGGTGATGGGCAGAGACAAGCCGTTGGAGGTCTATGGCCCTAAGGGCACGCAGGAGCTGACTGAGCACATTCTCAAAGCCTATCGAGATGACATCCACTACAGGGTATATGGATTGGAACCTACCAACGACTTAGGTTGGCAGGTCAATGTTCATGAAATTGAACAGGGCTTGATTTATCAGGATGACAACGTCCAGGCTGAAGCTTTCCCGGTGAAACATGGCACCTGGCCCAATGCCTATGGCTTGCGCTTCACAACCTCGGAGAGGGTTATTGTGATTTCAGGGGATACCGCTCCCTGCGAAAACATCATCAAATACGGCCAGGATGCTGACATGCTATTCCACGAGGTGTATTATAAAAAAGCCTTCGATCAGAAAGATGAGTTGTGGCAGAAATATCACGCTGATCATCACACATCCACTCAGGAACTGGCCGAAATTGCCAACCAGATCAAGCCAAAGCTATTGGTGCTTTATCACACCCTCTTTTGGGGCGGCACTGAAGAGGAAATCCTGGCGGAGATTGCCGATGTATATTCGGGAGAAGTCCTCATAGGGAAGGACCTGGCAGTGTACTAAACGGTGCTTTGATGGTGAAACAACGTCCAGTCAATGAAGAGAAGGCCCAAATGCTGTCTAGAGACCAAAAAACCAACCCTGATTTGACAATCGAAAAAGGTTCAAAAAGAATATCTCTCCAGAGAATATTAAAACCAAATAGAGATGAAAAAAGTGTCCGATTGGTAGTGAAAAATGAAGGAGAACCAGTTCGTAACTGCTGCGTTATTGTAGAAGGTTTCGAATTCTATTATCGAGATGACTGGATGATGGCGCCAAATGGGTATGAACGCAAAGCGCTCAAGTGGCGTGTAAGAAATGAACCCATAAAAGGCAAGCTGGATATCGCGGCCAAAAAGTCAAGTCAAATTGAAATTACAAAAGCGCGCAGAATTCCAAATCCCCATTTCAAAATCTCATACCATGATGTGTCTGCGGGAAAAACCCATCACTTACTGGGAAGGTACAAGCTTCGCGTAAAAATTGAAGCCATAACAGCAAGTAATGCGGGCGAGAGGAACACAAAGACAGATTTCTACGATATCTACTTTGAGTATGAAAAAACACTAAAGATCAGAGTCACGGAAATTATGAGGGTAGCTCCGCCTGACTCCGCCACATAATTCTCTGATTGAATTTCGTCTATACAACAATGCCATTTCCCGACTTCCAGATTCAATTGGCAATTTGAACAACCTTCGAGGGAGTGGTGATTTTCGTGGTGTTCATTATTCAGAAGGCACAAACTTTTCTATTGTCATTCCGAGTGGAGCGAGGAATCCCAGGCATCCTGCTTTGCTTGATAATTGTTTGGTTTCAGGGATTCTTCACTCCGCTTGCTCTGCACGCCTTCGGCGACGCTGCGTTCAGAATGACACTTATTCCAGTGGATTTTGTGAAACACCACCATTTAGACCACTCCCACCTTCGAGAATTCTACGCCATGAATAATACGCTGGAATCTCTCCTCAACGCGCTGGGAAAGCTCTCGGAGTTGCGCATATTAGACCTCCAGGGCAATCGCTTTACCATACTCCCTAAATGCATCACACGACTCCAAGCCCTCACTGACTCGAAACTCCGGTTCAACAACTTGACCTCGCTGCCCGAGGATTTTGGGATCCTACGAAGCTTGCGATTCTTGGATTTGCGTTGGAATAAATTTACCACCCACCCAACATGGTTGAATCTGATAAAAAATCGGGATTGACCAATCCCTTATCCGTCTTATTCAACAAAGAAATCTACGTACTAAACGATATCATATCGCCTCCAGACTTCTCTTAATTGGGTTAACGGGCTACGTTATCAGCGTAATTTCATTCTTGATTTCTGGTTAGTACTTCAGTCCTGTTGACTTTCACTCCAGCCTGGGATAAACTATACGCAGCGTGATGGCTATGCGAATAACAGTACATGGAGGTAAGGATGGCGGATCAGAAGACGGCTCATATCACTGCGCAAACAACACTCGCTCCAGCAATCAATGGTTGGGAAATCTTTCTCAACGATCAAGGCAGTTCCCCCCATACAGTCAAGGCATTTATGGGTGACATTGGGCTGCTAGCGTCCTTCCTCCCTCCAGACCGCACTTTGGGCAGCATCACGACCAGTGACCTCAACAACTTCCTAAAATGGTTGACTGATGAACGCGGGGTACCTTGCAGCCCTAAAACCCTGGCGCGCAGGATCACCTCTATCAAAGCCTTCTTCCGCTGGTTGCATGGTGCGGGGGTTCTCATAGTCGATCCTGCCGAGAAGGTGGTCCAAAAATCCGTACGCAGTCCTCTTCCTGAAGTGCTCACTCGTGCAGAGGTTGAAGCCGTGTATGAAATCGCAGGGGCCTACCGTCGAGCCGAAAAACCCGACACGCGTTATTATGCCCTTTTAGATTTGCTGCTATCCACGGGGATTAAGAAAAGCGAATGCCTGAATCTCAGCCCTAACCATGTCAATCTCGATGCTGACGCCAAAGGTGGGCCTACGCTTTTTGTGCGTTACACCAATCCCAAGCATCGCTACAAAGAACGCAAAATCGCTCTACCAGATAGCTGGGTGGCTGCATACGATGATTACAGCAATGAACATAATCTCAGCGATCAACTCTTTCCCTGGTCGCAGCGGCGGCTCGAATATTTGCTTGAGGATTTGAGTAAAGAGGCCGGCCTGGAAAAGCACCTTTCCTTTAGCATGTGCCGCTGGACATGTGCCCTCATCGATTGGCAATCTGGCATGGAGCCAGAAAAGATCAGGCAGAAGTTAGGAATTTCAAAAGTGCAATGGCGCGAGGTCAGCCAGAAACTCAGACGCCTGGACGCACAGTCAGAAACCCCCTAGAACTATTATTACCTTGGGTATGTTAATCCAAACGGGGGATTATATGCACGCCGCTAGCCTTAAAGGTAGCGGCGACTTCATCCCCAATATTTAATTTCAATTTTTGCAAAGACGTGCGTGTGACCAAGGCAACCGCCCTAAAAGAGTTGCAGTCCAAAACTACTCGCACTAAAGGACCTTGCGAAGATAAACGATTGACTTTTCCCTTAAGGAAATTTCGCGCGCTTGAAGGTGGAATGTCAGTTCCATGCCAAAGAGTCAAATCTTCGGGTCGGAGACACACATAAACAGGCTGATCAAGCCTCGCTTCGCCCACAGCTTCGATCTGAATATCTGCAACCGCTACGGTTACATGGCCATTCCTTATTTCAGCTACCTTACCCGGGATTACCGTTTCCACACCAACAAATGCGGCCACTTCCAAATCTGCTGGCGCGGTGAAGATTTCTTCGGGCGGACCCTGCTGCCTAAGTTCTCCGTCTAAGATCACGGCCACTTTATTCCCCAGGAAAAGCGCTTCATCAAGATCATGTGTCACAAAAATCATTGTCAAGGACAGCTCTGAAACCAGTTCTTGGAAATCTTCCAAAAGGGTAGCTCGTGTAGGAGCGTCTAAAGCACTGAAGGGCTCATCCAGCATAAGAATATCAGGCTCGGTAACCAGCGCTCTCGCCAAGCTGACGCGCTGAGCTTCGCCTCCAGACAGCTGGTTTGAGCGACGGTCTTTCAAATGGGATATATTTAAGCGAGACAGCCAATCTTCAACTCGTCGACTGATCTCCTGCTTTGGAAATCCGCGAAAACGCAACCCTAATGCGACATTTTCAAAAACGTTTCCATTCACCAGCAGTGGATCCTGCAATACCAGGGCAATCCGCCTACGAATTGCGAGACTCTCGGCTTTGGAAACCATTTGCCCACGTAAAAATATCTCTCCTTGGTCTGGTTTCAATAGCTGCGCCAGCATCAACAATAAAGTGCTTTTCCCCGCGCCATTTGGACCAATAATAGCCACAGTCTCCCCCTCATTGATTGAAAATTTCTCGATGCGCAAAACCAGCTTCTCCCCCCGACTGCAGGAAAGATTACGGGCCTCCAAAATGGGCTGTTTGTGGTTATTGGGATGATTGCTAAGCATCTTTTTGTTGGATCCAAGTCAGTGCCCAATTGACCAAAAAGGTGATCAGCAGCAACAACATACCGAGAGCAATGGCGATATCAAAATGGCCCTTGCTGGTTTCGAGCACAATCGCAGTGGTTAATACACGGGTCTGGTAACGAATGTTCCCACCCACCATCATCGAGGCGCCGACTTCCGAAATAACCGAGCCAAACCCGGCCATTAACGCGGCCAACAAAGGCAGACGCGCTTCTCGCCAAAGCATCCAGATCATTTGCAATCGTGAAGCGCCCAAGCCGTAGAGCTGCAACCTAAGCCGTGGGTCCAATGCTTGTAACGCCGCAGCGGTTATTCCGGTGACCACAGGAAATGCAATGATCACTTGAGCAATGATGATCGCCGTTGGCGTGTAGATCAGTCGCAAATCTCCAAGCGGGCCAGAACGCCATAACATCATCGCCACGAACAGACCCACCACAACCGGCGGCAATCCCATGCCTGTATTGACCATGCTCAAAAGAAATGACCTCCCAGGGATCTTCCCTAGTGCCAGCACTGTGCCAAACGGCAAGCCAATCAGCAGGCTCAATCCAGTCGCCAGGGCAGAGATCTGAAGCGAGAGGATCGTAATTTGGAGAACTTCACCATCAAATATCATTGTTGGGACTCCCTGGGAGAATTTTTAACTTGATAATTGTTTAGTCAAACCCCAAATCCGCGTCAGTCTTGTCGGCGTCGGGGAAAAACAAGGGTTGACCATATATATCTAATCCAAACTCGCCAACCAACTCTTGCGTCTCAGCAGCGGTCATAAATACTGCGAACACAAATGCACCTTCATAATTAGTTTCTGGCCATTTCTCAGGATTGACTGTCATCACGTGGTACACATTGAGAAGGACGGCATCTCCCTCAACCAAAATTACGAGTTCGAGATTGACACTGTTCGCCAAATATGTCGCTCGATCCGTGAGTGTGTATGCCTGTTTCTCGGATGCAATTATCAGGGTAGCGCCCATACCCTGACCAGAATCAATGTACCAGGGTTGCCCATTCGGATCAGCGGAAGTCTCTGCCCACAAACTTATCTCTTTTTTGTTGGTCCCTGAGTCATCGCCGCGTGTAATAAAAGTCGCGCCTGCATCGGCGATTTTTTGAAAGCTCTCTGCGGCTGCAGACAAGCCAGTTATGCCAGCTGGATCATCATTCGGGCCGACGATGACAAAATCGTTGTGCATGATCAACATGCGATCTTTCCCCCAGCCGGCATCCATGAGGGCCTTCTCAGCCGCAGGTGCATGAACCAGTAATACATCGGCGTTACCCTCTTCAGCCATTTTCAATGCTGCCCCAGTCCCCACTGCTACAGTCTGAACGACATACCCCGTTTGATCCTGGAACATGGGAACAAGAACATCCAGCAAGCCAGAATCCTGGGTAGAGGTTGTCGTCGCCAAGATCAGATTGGGATTGCTTGGAGGTTCCACAGATTGGTTTTCAAGCTCTGATGATCGGCATGCAACCAGCAAAATGGTTAGGATCCCCAGAAAGATGATTATGCGAAAAGACTTCATGTAATGCTCCTTGGTAATGGTATCTTCATTGAATCGAAATCTCTCTGCCAGCCTGACGCGCATCGTAGCCATCTAAACTATCCAGCGTTCTTAGATAATCGCCGCTGGTCAGGTGATCTAACAATGGCGTTAGCATAGCAGAACTGTAAACGTCATCAGGGATGACCAGATCAAACCGCTCTTCGAACAAGTGCAGGAAATCTAGATCATGTTTTTGCGCAGATGCCAATACGGCTAAGCCCACATCTGCACTCCCTTTGAAAACGGATTCCGCAACCTGAACGTGCGTGTTCACCTCCGTGTTGTAACCTGGGATTTGTGCCGCCTCTATACCTAAAGCTTTGAGCTGCTGATCCAGCCAAAGGCGCGTTCCCGAACCCTGATTGCGGTTGACAAATAAAACATCATCCCGAACCAAATCTCCTAAATTCTGGATGCCCTTTGGATTACCCCTTGCCACCAGAAGTCCCTGCTGACGATGCGCCAAAGTGATAATACGCATCAGCTGCCCGGGAAAGAAATGGCGCACATAGGAAGTGTTGTATTCGCCACCAATGGGATCGAGCAAATGACAGCCCGCCACCTGACAAAGACCCTGGCGTAAGGCAATCAGCCCATCCAGGCTGCCCACAGGCAGGGTGAACATGGTCGGGGTCTTTTGATCCTCACAGAAGGAATCCGCGATCAACTCCAGTGCAATATCATGACTCCCTGTGGCAATAATGACATTCTCCCCCGTACCATGCGGCAGTATAGATGTTTGGATATGGAACGCCATCGCAGTGGCAGTGTAGTATTTTTCTGTATAGTTGCCTACGATTTGGGTGCGTTCCAGTTTCACCAATCCAACATCTTGCAACAATTTGAGATGATAGCGAACTTTAGCTGGGTGCATATCCATATCACCCCCCAGGTGCGTCAGCGTTGCCGAGTTCAACATCAATGCACGCAAGATTGCCAAGCGACGCGGGTCCGATAAAACCTTAATCGCATCAAAATCCGAGATTTGTTGGAATCTATCCATTGGAATCACATCCACGTTAAAATAATTTTTAATGTGGATATTCTACTCTATCACTCCATTGAGCGCAAGAAAATTTACTGGCCTTGGTATAATAGCCCTAGAGTGTTATTGTTGGCTGAAATCTATTTTCATACAATACATATTGTGAACAAACTAACACACCGTTGGGTAATCATTACACTGCTTGTTTCATTGATCGTTTCTGGGTGTCTGCAATCCGACATTCCATCAACTCCGGATGTCCCCAAATCCTATTTCATCGACAATCGCTTTATCCCGCAATACAGCCTCTTAGGTGGGGAAAATGTACTGGGGCCTGCAATTTCCCCCTTACTGCAAGCAGGTGGCATTGATTACCAATACACATCCGCGGTTCGTTTCGAATACAACGCAACCTTGCCTTCGGATCAGCAAGTAAAATTAGCGCCGATTGGAATATCTATGGGTGTCGCCGAATACTTTGGATCGCCTGGGGACCTGACGAAAGGGATTGAGGTATACCCAGGATTTCTAGAGTTCTATATTCAGTTAGGGGGCGAAACCGTCACCGGAAAACCTTTGACCAATGTGCTCTACAACAGTGAAAAATCCAGAATCGAACAGCATTTCGAAAACCTGGGATTTTATCAATTAGATTCTGATGTACCCGGTCAGGTTCACCTGCTTGATTATGGTGTATGGAAGTGCGCAAAGGAATGTGATTTTGCAAATCAAGGGAATAGCGAAGTCATCTTGCTAGGCAAATCAGCACAACCGTTTATCACTGTGATCAACAGTCTTTCTCCTGAAACAATCGGCAGGCCATTGGCAATACCCCATATAGCCACGGATGGCAAGATCGAACAAATCTTTCAAAATGTTGTTTTTGTAGTCTCGCCAAACAACCTGCAAGATATTCAACTGCGTCCAATTCCATCCATGCTTGGGATGCCCCTGCAACCAGAAATTGCCCATGAAATCCCCGTGTTATTTGTTGAGTATCTTGAACGCAACATTGGCCTTCAATATGCCGGTTCTGTAGTTACGCCTCTGACGAGATTGAGCGATCACCTTTACAGACAGTGCTTCCAGAATTTGTGCTTAGATTATTTCCCCAACAACCCTGAAAATCTCAAGATCAGGCCTCTCCCGCTTGGATACCTTTATCGGGATAAGTTCTATCACAAAACAGATTTCTTAAATTCCGAATTGCAATCTATTTACCAAACAGACATATTAAATGTCTTCCAAGAATTTTCATACGTTCCCCCAAACTCATCACAGATAGTTACAGTGAAGATTCTTAAAGATCAAATTCCATTGGAGAACATAAAGCCCGATCTGATTCTCAGGCTGCCTGAAAATATCAGCATCACGATTTCTATGCCCCCAACCCAAGCCGATGGGAGTTCGTCTTTGTCGTTATATCCCATCAATGCCCCAAACGGCACAAGCATTTCTTATGATGTTTGCGTCAATCTTTTCAATGAATTGCAAACCTGCAAGAGTGAGAGCTTCATTATTTGGGCCGAACCTTAGATTAACTTTTTTATATAATCAGACCCCTATCTGAAATTGACGGCCAACGCGGTTGGCCTGCCACCCTAGGGGAAAACGTATCAAAAATACACCGAAAGGGATATTTGTCTCTAATTATTCGGCTCAAGCAACTGCAGAAAGATCGCCCGCTTGGTTTTCGGGCTGATCGAAAAAATATGCCCAATGCGGAATCCCGCCACCCAGGCAAACTCATCGCCTACACATACTAAGGGCCAACTGTGTCGCGCCCGGGCGGGGATTTTGTGATTAATCATGAAGTCAGAAATTTTACTGGTTTTGCCCCCCATGCCAAAAGGTTGAAACCTATCACCGGGTCGGCGTGGTCTGATATTCAGGGTGGGTTCGTGGTCCCCAAGATCAATCCATGCTCGAAGAGGGTCGGTGTTTTCAAGCATCTGTTCCCAGGCGGCTTTCACATCGTCAACTAACCTCGCTTTCAAGCGCCAGTCGTTGGCCAATTCTACTTCGCCGGGGATTTCAAGTTGGATCTCCGTATCTAGTTGCGGCCAACTTGAATTGGGCAAATCCGCGGTCCAGTCGGCAATGTAGAGCAGGTCGTTTTCGAGGAAGGTGCGTAGTCCCAGGGCAAGGTCGTATTGTTTGGGTTCCTGAGATGTCAGAGGCTGCAAGGCTCTTTCTACAGCAGCGAAGTCCAGGTCACGGATGTCGGAACGAAGCTGCGTCACTGCCCAGCGGATCAGCCGTCGCTGGATGGCCAAAGGTTGATATCTTAGAACACGGGCATCAAAGCTGATATGGCCGCTGTCCACAGAATGAAGACATAGGTTTCTGGCCGCATCAACGGCATCTTCCAAGACAGCATTATCCTCCGTAAGGACTTCGGCCATGTGCCAGAGACGTTTGGCAACCCCTGGGACGTAGTCATCGAGCAAAGGGATCAACTCATGGCGCAGGCGGTTGCGGAAGAATTTCGTGTCGGCGTTGCTGCTATCCTGAAAAGGATCCAAGCCGCGTTGCTGGCAATAATCCTCGATCTCAGACCGCCAGGTACGCAAGAGCGGCCGTACTAAAGGAATCGTTTCGCTCCAGGGATTGGGCAGCGAGATTGGCCGCATGCCCTTGAGCCCACCCAATCCACTACCGCGCAGCAGATGCATCAAAACAGTTTCAGCCTGGTCATCGGCGTTGTGACCCACAACTACGGCTTGGGCCCCAAGCTCAACGGCCTGCTGGAATAAAAATTCATAACGAGCAATTCGGGCCGCTTCTTCAATAGATTTTCCTGGGAAATCGCTGGCTATACGCACATCGGAGACAAATGGCACCCCCAGGGCCCCAGCAATCAACCCCACCCGGCGCGTTTCAGCCGCTGATTCAGGCCTCAGTCCATGATCCAAATGCGCCACAACCAACGAGAATCCTTCCCGATGAAGGAGATCTAGCAAACAAAGGCTATCAGGCCCTCCAGATACGCCCACAATTAACGTTTCTGAAGGGTCGATCTTTAAATCTATGCGCAAAAAATCGCCAAAATGTGATAACATTAAGGCAATTATAACGCGTTGGAGTTACTAGAGTACGCTTGTAGTGACCTACAGTTTGTGCTAGACTGATAGGGATTGTGTCTCCCAAGGAGGACGTAATGGCTGAAAAGGTTTTAATTGTTGATGATGATGTCGAAACCTTACGCCTGGTAGGGTTAATGCTTGAACGCCAGGGCTATCAGATCAGCGCGGCTGATAATGGTGAACGAGCCTTAGATAAGGCTCAATCCGATCTCCCCAATCTGATTCTTCTGGATGTAATGATGCCGGACATGAGCGGTTTTGAAGTTGCCAAGCGATTGCGCGCCAATGTCCATACGGCTTCGATTCCCATCATTATGTTCACAGCCAAAGCTCAGGTGGATGACAAAGTTGAGGGCCTGGAGGCCGGGGCAGATGCATACCTGACAAAGCCAACCCAACCCAGAGAGCTTTTGGCCCAAGTTAAGGCGCTGCTGGCCCGCTCGCAAAAAGCGCCAGTTGCGCAACCTGAACCAGCAGCTCCAGTAGTCCCAACACGTGGATACGTGGTTGGCGTTCTGGCTGCAAAAGGCGGATTAGGGGTTTCGTCATTGGCGACGAATCTGGCTGTGTCGATTCAGAAACTGACTCGCGATAATGTTGTTGTTGCAGACTTCACTCCTGGGAGTGGCGATATCGGCCTGAGCCTTGGGTTTACGGCTAATGGTGCGGCACAATTACTGCGCAAAGATGCCAAGATGATCACTGCCATGGATATCCAAAATCATGTTTTGACTCATGATAGTGGTATCCACGACCGAGGGACGCCATCTATGGCACCAGGGTTGATCAGTTCAAAACCATCGCGCAACAACTTCCCAGTATGGCAAAGTTCATTGTGCTTGACCTCGGTTCGGCTTTGTCCCTAGTCACACAGGCCATTCTCGAAGACATCAACGAATTCCTGGTTGTTGTCGAACCAACGCCCCTTGGTGTGCAGCAAACCAAAGCGCTAATCGATGATCTAGTTGCCTTGGGAGTCAACAAGAACCGCATTCGCGCTGCCCTGGTCAATCGCCAGCGCACGAGCATGCAGCTGAACTGGTCCGACGTTCAAGAGGCCATTCAACACCCCATTGCCACGGTGATCACACCAGCGCCAGATTTAGCCTACAAAGCTGTCGAAATCAATGTTCCGATGGTTGTTCAGCAGCCCACCAGCCTGACTGCGGAACAATTTACCAAATTAGCGTCAACGATCATTCAGCAATAATATTCGCCATTTATGATTCGCCCCCAAAATGTAGATCTAGATGCAGCAGTTCGCCTGCTAAAAAACGCTAGACATGCAGTAGTGCTCACGGGGGCGGGCAGCTCAACCCCTTCAGGAATTCCAGACTTTCGATCCGCGGGCAGTGGGTTGTGGACCCGGTTTTTGCCCATGGAGGTCGCATCACTTTCATCGTTCCGGTATAAGCCGGAACGATTTTTTGAATGGCTGCGCCCTTTGGCGAGTCATATGCTCAACGCACAGCCTAATGCTTCGCATCTAGCTCTTGCCCAACTGGAAAAGCAAGGATTCCTGAAGACAGTAATTACGCAAAATATTGACGGCTTACACCAGCGTGCTGGCTCAGCAAACGTATTGGAAGTTCACGGCACACTTAACACCCTGACGTGCATTGGATGCTACCAACAGCAATCGACTGACGATTTCATCGATGCCTATATCGACCACGGGGAGATCCCCCGCTGCCCAGAATGCCAGCAGATTCTCAAGCCCGATGTGGTTCTTTTCGAAGAGCAGCTTCCCGCCAAAACATGGTTGAGTGCTCGCCGTTCCAGCGAAAATTGTGATGTGATGATTGTTGCAGGTTCATCCCTCGAAGTGATGCCGGTGGCGGGATTGCCAGCCCGAGCAGCCGAGAATAATGCTAAAATCATAGTAGTGAACAAATCGGAAACTTATATTGATCCCCAAGCTGAAGCCGTCCTGCAGGGCGATGTGGCTGAGATCATCCCTGCTATCGCAGCCGAACTTATCGATGACTAATAAACCTAAAAATTCTCAAATCTCTCGTTATAAGAAGATCCTGTCAATTTCCAAAGACCTCACTTCGACACTAGATTTGGACATTTTGTTGAAGCGCATCGTTGAAGCCGCTGCCGAATTGACAGACTCCGAAGCGGCATCGATATTGTTTTATGATGAACGGCTGGAGCGCATATACTTTCAAGTTGCTTCTCAATTTGAAGACCCAATGCTCCGAGGGGTTGAAGTGCCTGTGGAAGGGAGTATTGCGGGGTGGATTGTAAAAAACCGCAAACCGATCATCATTGACGATACCACAAAAGATGACCGGCACTTCGGCCAGATAGATCAATCTCTTGGGCAAAAGACAGATTCGCTGCTGGGTGTTCCCTTGATTGCCAAGGATAAAGTCAGCGGCGTTCTGGAAGCGATTAACAAACAAAATGGCAATTTCTCAGCCGATGATCAAGAAGCCTTGCTAAACCTCGGGGCCCAAGCCGCCATCGCTATCGAGAACTCGCGCCTTTTCCAGCAATTTGACCTGATTTCAGAATTTGTGCACGAATTACGCACCCCACTGGCATCCCTGCGCACAGCAACGCACTTGCTGACCCACCCCGAGATTAACGACCAAAAACGCGAACAACTGGCCAAAAATATCCAAAGGGAAACAACGCGGTTGGCAGATATGTCGAGCGATTTCTTGAATGTTGCCCGGCTTGAATCTGGAAGATCTCAATTACAGGTGGAAATCTTCAACCCGGGGATCCTGCTCAATGAATGTTTTCAATTAATCATTGGTCAGGCCGAAGAAAAAGGATTGTTTTGCAGCATCGAAGTTCCCGACGATCTTCCTAATATCCAGGGGGATTGTGACAAAATCAAGCAAGCTGTGATAAACCTGCTGAGCAACGCTATCAAATACACACCCACGGGGGGCAAGATTTTACTCAAAGCGGATTCCCACCAAAATCTTATTCACATTATTGTGAAAGATACAGGGATTGGAATTCACCAAAAATACCACAATCGATTGTTCAGTAAATTTTTCCGAGTTCCCGGTTCTGAACGCTACGCACAGGGAACGGGTCTGGGCCTTTCAATCGTCAAACGAATAATCGAAGGCCATGGGGGTGAAATTGATTTCGAGAGTGAAGCAGATAAGGGCACAACTTTTACGTTCCACTTACCTATCACTCCACAGTGACATTAATTCACCGAAACGAATACATTCTAATCCACTCAACCAATCCTTTTAAATACTCTAAGGTTGAGACTACTCACTTGGGCAGCCAGCCCAAACGGTTTGGCTCAGATATTAGAAACAACGCCCAACGTTGCAAAATCCTGAGCGGACGCCATAAGCCAGCCTTCGACTAGCACTTCGTCACCCTTCGACAGGCTCAGGGTTCAGCTCAGTGTCCGCTCAGGCAGTTTTTGGTAATCTGCTCGCATTTGAGCAACACTTTCATAACGCCCGACTGCTCAGCATGAGCAATCGCAGCCAAGCCATCTGCCAATGAATACTGGGCCGACACCAACGGTCTGGGATCGATCTGCCCATTTTCAAGCAGCTGTATGGCCGGCTTGAAGGGCCCGCAGCGCGAGCCGATGACAGTGATCTCATCGACGACAATGGCCGAAAAATTCAACTGCAGATCACAGGCATAGGTACTCTTGACCACCAGCGTGCCGCGAGGGCGGATGGCTTTACGGGCTAAATCAAAGCCGCCTGGGGCGCCAGTGGCATCTACGACAATGTCCATACTTCGCTCGGGAATTTGAGATTCTCCTATGGCCATAATACCTCGTTCGCTAAGGAGCTTGCGTTGGCTGTCATGGCGAGCAACAACCTGTAATTCACATCCGGTCAGCGTCAAGGATTGGGCGATCAACTGGCCCAAACGGCCAGCACCCACTACCAACACCTGGTCAGAGGGTTGAATATCCACTTGTTCTTGAATCTGCAGGGCAGCAGCAAGCGGCTCAACAAAAACGGCTGCTTCATCAGATAATTTTCCAGGAATTCGTTGAAGATTCTCAACAGGCAAAGTCAGGTATTCGGCAAAAGCACCATGCCAATTTTTGATCCCCAAAACGGAGCGCTGTTCACAATGATTTGCCCGCCCCGCCATGCATGAGCTGCATTTTCCGCAAACGATGTTGATTTCTCCGGCCACGCGCTGCCCATCCCATTGGGGATACCCTGGAGCTTCAACGACTTCACCGACAAACTCGTGCCCCAAAATGCCGGTGAAAGGATAATAACCGCGCACCAGTTGCAAATCTGTGCTGCAGATGCCTGCCAACCGCACACGGATTAAAGCATCTCCTGGATTTGGCTTAGGAACAGAAATATCGTTACGAATGCCAAGTTTTTGATCTTCGAGCCAGATTGCCTGCATTAGAGAATATTCTAACCGCCGATAAACGCAGATCAGCGCGGATGAAATGTCCTATTCATTTAGGGGAATGGCACAAAACCCAAAATGGTTCCGGGGTGTTTGTCTGTAATCAGTAAGAAGCCAAGATCGTCCAGACGAACAATACCTTCCCAATTACGTGCTTTGCCGTTATCCAGCAAGCGCAGGAGGACGGGTTGATTATCAATAAAGGTGATGCCCTCCTGGGTATATTGAAACTCAACCAGACGCTCGACATGCTCGGATTCAGCATGGCTCGCTCCTTGGCCGTATCTGATAACAATTTGATCTTCTGCCAGGTTCATCTTATTAGTGTCACCGGAGTAATGATAATTGATCGCCCAAAATCGACCTTGATCATCGATTGTGGTCATATCGGTGATGCGATATTCGATCGTTGGGAAGGCCACATTCTCAACTGGATTGAGGCTCAGATCGAAGCCGTGTCCAATGGGTAGTGGGTTGAGATTGGCTCCATTGGCTTCATAGAAGGTGAAAAATTTATCATCCAGCATCAGAATGGATTCGTCGGTGAAATTGTCTAAATCCGCTTGGGGATGAATTTCTCGCAAAGAACTGCCTTCTATAAATAATCCGTTGAGGTTTGATTGAATCTCACCAGTCACAAGGAAGCCCATCATGCCGGTGTTAGTTTCCGATTCGATGGTCATGAATACACCCTCGCCCGAAAACCCAATCGCTTCAAAAACTTCAAAACCTGTAATACTATCCCCCAAGCCAGCATCATCAAATGGGATCACCTGGGGCGTAATCTCATCCGTAGAGCTGCCTTCAAGGTAGGCAAGAATCTGATCCCTGGGAATGGCAAAAAGACTGCCCCCAATCTCAGTTGGGAATATTTGAGGGTATTGAGGCACAAGAATCAAGGTATCTCCATACCAGGCCAATCCAGATATTTCAGCATTTCGTTTGGAAACAGGACCCGCTAAAGATATAGGTACAACTTCAACTTCGTCTTTGAATTCTGTGTGCTCTAAAGCCGGGGGAGCTTCTTGACAACCGAAAATTAATACCAACAATCCTACCCATAGTAATTTAGTGAATCTCATTTTGCTCCTCCGTGAAGAATAATTTATCCCATTTTTCGGATTCAGCAAAAACTTCGAAAATTGGATCTTCAGTTTGGCGGCCTCTAACTTTTATTGGCCGCAATTTTCGCACCAAAAACCTTTCCTCAAGTGCTTCGACGGTTTGTGTATCGACCAACAGGCGATTTGGACGGGCGTATTGCTGCAACCTGGCCGCCAAATTTACAGTATCACCTAAAACGGTAAATTCAACTCTTTGGTCTGTGCCCACATACCCCAAGACCGCCTGACCCGAGGCGATGCTGATCCCAACGATAAATTCAACGCCAAATCCTTCTAAATGATATCCAAGTTTGGAGAGGATAGCTAAACCCGCACGTGCGGATTTGATCTCAAATTTTGTTTGTGCACCGACCATACCAAAGACCGCCATGACGCCATCGCCAAGGTAGCGAACTACACCATCATGAGCGAATATAATATCTGTGATTGCCAGATAAAAAGCATTCAGCAATTCACCAAACTTTTGGGGGCTAAGCTTTTCGGCCAGAGCAGTCGATTCGGCAACATCCACAAACATAACTGAAACTTTTTTCTCGGAAAGACCAGGCAATTGGGTGCCAACATCAAAATTTTTCGAGAGGAATTCCGCTTCCTGAGGGGAAATGAAACGCTGTAAAACCTGCCGGATGTTTTGCTCTTCCTGGACTCGCTCTAGCAACTGCATTCGTTGGATGACCAACGACGCCTGATGGCTAATTGCAATAGCCACCTCCAAATCATTTTTTGCAAAAAGGGCGCGCCCGTGCACTGGTTTTGTACATATAGACCAGCCCGATGACTTCTTCCTTCTCCAAAATTGGAATACACATTGCCGATTCAATCCCAATCAATTGGGCGCTGGCGCCTTTGATCTTGTTTTTGTCTTGGACTATCACAGCCGATCGAGTGGTAATGGCAGTTTCCGCAATGGTTTTTGGGAAACCAATACTGGGCAAAATATCAAATTGATCCGCAAGAATAACGCTGCATTTATTGGCCCCCATGGCCTTTTGCATCAGAGAAGAAACCTCTAACAATGCTGTTTCAATATCCGTAACCACATTCAGTCGTTCGGATATCTCATACATGAGCACGGCGTGATGATCTAATGCTTCGAGTACTTGTTCACGCGAAAAATGCTGTGTGCCAGACAAAGCGCGCGTATCTTCGCTGGCCCCACTCAAAACCAGTTTCAGCACTGAGCTGCCAATCCGAATGACATCTTTGTTTTTTAATATCCTTTTTCCTGTAAGGCGTTGTCGATTGACAAAAGTACCATTGGTGCTGCCGCAATCATGGATTGTGATTTTTTTCTTTCTCCAATCAAGATTGATCTCAGCGTGTTTGAGGGAGGCAGACTCGTCCTCAATGACAATGTCGTTCCCTAACCCTCTGCCAATGCTGTTACATCCAGTTTTTAACTCATAATTGATCGCCTCTTCCCCCGAAACCCGAATAATGAGAATCCAATCCGACATGCTAACTCAGTCCTAAAAGGCTAGCCTTTGCGGCCAAATTGCCTCTCGAGCAAATCTACCGAAAGGTGGATCATGGTCGGCCGGCCATGCGGGCATGTGCGCGGAGCCTGACTGGCTTCCAAATCACGCAGTAAAGCTTCTTGCTCATCTGGGGATAGCACCTGGCCTCCTTTGACCGCCGCGCGCTTGCAAACCCTGGCGATGATTTTATTTTCAACCGCGTCCTTGAGTGGCGTTTCGTCCTCTTCAAAATCTTCCACAACCACGCGCAGCGCGGCACCCGGATCCATCCCAGACAACAAAGCCGGAATTGCTCTAACCAGAAAAGTACCTCTCCCGAAAGGCTCAACCTGGAAACCCAATTTAGACAACAGTGGGATTTGCTCCTCGAGCAGGTCTGCGCTGGCCAAGGGAAGCTCGACGGTAGCCGGCTCCATAAGCTGCTGAGCGGGAATCTCCTGGCTCCTTTGGGCAAGGAAGCGCTCGAAGAGCACGCGCTCATGAGCGGCATGCTGATCGATGAGATAAAGTCCATCTGGGCCCTCGGCAATCAAGTACGTCGCTGCCACCTGACCGATAAGACGCAGAAGTGGGACATTTACATCAGGAAGTTCGGCTTGTTCGGCACTGGCTATGGGTTTCGGATCAAGCACATCCTGGGGGGGAGTACGCTCAACATCCAAAGACCAACCTTCGACGCTTTTGTCCATCCCCCAGGCCGGGTCCTTCTCTTTTTGCTCCGAATCACGCCCAAAGGACTGGTCGATCCACTGGATACGCTCCTTCATTTCGTCTATTTCTGGGATGGGCGTATTGGCGAGTAAGGCCTGGCGAGTTGCAAGGCCAACACTGCGAAATATTTCATCTCGCTGACGGAAGCGTACTTCCGCCTTGGTGGGATGGACATTGACATCAACGGCATCTGGGGGCATCTCCAAGAAGATCGTGGCCATGGGGAATCGCCCCACCATTAACATCGTATGATAGGCTTTTACCACGGCAGTTGTCAACGAAAAATCCTGAACTGGCCGGCCGTTGACATAAAAGATGATATCTCGCCTATTCGAACGAGTCACGGATGTTGGGCTAACAAAGCCCCTAATTGCCAGATCATCAAATTGAGCCAGCACTTCGAGCATTTGTCGGGCGATATCAACGCCGTAGAGCGATGCCAGCACCTCACGGCGTTCACCCTTGCCGCTGGTCTGTAAAACCTGGCGATTTGCTTGTCTCAACTGGAAACGGATTTGAGGGTATGCAAGGGCGTAGTGCGTAACAAGGGTAGTGATATGGCGACGCTCAGTGCGATCGCTCTTGAGGAATTTCAAACGGGCGGGCACGTTGTAGAATAGATCTTCCACACGCACAACTGTTCCTGAGGGGGCACCCAATGGCTGCGGTTCGGCAGCTTTACCCCCATCGACCTGTAATTGCATGCCCATCTCAGAATCACGCGGCCGCGATGTGATCGTCATTCGGGAAACGGATCCAATAGAAGCTAGTGCTTCACCCCGGAAACCCAAAGTATCAATTTCGAAGAGATCTTCTGCTGAGGCCAGCTTACTGGTGGCATGACGTGTAACTGATAAAACTAATTCACCAGGGGCAATCCCAAGGCCATCATCGGCGACCTCAATGACCGATTTGCCTGCCCCCTCAACTTGAACAGAAATATGGCTGGCGCCAGCGTCAATGGCATTTTCAACGAGTTCCTTAACCACCGAAGCTGGCCGTTCAATCACTTCGCCAGCGGCAATTTGGGATGCAATTTCATCGGGAAGAATTTTGATTGGCATAAGTACACCTGGTTGAATTATAGCACCACCCAGGCAATGACATTTATCCTACATACTTGCATTCTTATTAGCAGTAAAATTCGCTTCATGAAATTGAGCACCTTATTTCGTGAACTAGAATCTTCCCTATTCCCCACAAACAACCGGCTTCGCACTGCCATCGATGGGCGGATTGATTTATTCTTGCAGAACCGCTTGGGGTTATCCCATTACCAAATCGCCCAACTGCGGGCAAGCTTGAGCCATAATTGCGGCACGATATTAAAGGGGCTGCAAGAAAACTTTACTGTCAATCAGTGGGATTATTTGCGCTTCATTTACGATCTGCATATAAGCGACTACCTGCACCCCGATCCGGGTCTCAGAGAAACGCTGCTCAATCTCCCCTATCGATGCTGGATTTTGTCCAATGCAGACAACGATTATATCCAGCGTGTGCTCTCCACCCTCAAAATCGATGATTGTTTCGCTGGCATCATCGATTATTGGAGTCTTTTCCCCTATTACGTGCCACAGAAAGAAGCCTACCAGCGAGCGCTGGATATTGCTGCGATCCATAATCCCCGTGAATGTGTTTTTATGGATAATGCGCCCAAGAATATCATCGCGGCCAGAGAGGGCGGGTTTAATACTGTGCTGGTCAGTTCAAATGGTGTTCAGCCTTTGGCGGATTTAACAATCAAGGACATCCACCACCTGAAGCAGGCGCTACCCTAACGCCATATATATTCTTTAGGAGTTACGTAGTTGCCCCCTATACCCCCAACATTGGGGGGCTGACGAAACTCCGCGTTCTTCGAGAGGCTCAGACAGCGGATGATCAGAGGGCTGAGGTTCTCGAAGCCCAACCAGCCAGGCTATATGTTTAAACACCACGAAAATTTCCACTCCCAGCGATCCCCAGCCCTTGCTCTACCCCAAAGAGCAAGTAAAATAGCATAGATGAAAATTCATACCATATTTTTTGATTTGGATTCAACACTGTATCCCGAATCCAATGGCATGTGGAAGAAAATCCGCCAGCGCATCGACTTGTATATGCACGAGCGCATGGGCATGTCATTCGATGAAATTCCCGAATTGCGGCATAGATATTTCGTCAACTACGGTACCACACTGCGCGGCTTGCAGGCTCATTTCAGCATTGATCAACAAGATTATCTGGATTTCGTCCATGATCTTCCTTTGGATGAATACCTAAAACCCGAACCCCATCTCCGGGAAAATTTACTGAGCATCCCCCACCATCGCTGGATTTTCACCAATTCTGACCTTGATCACGTCGAGAGAGTTTTGAACAAAATGCAGGTTCAAGATTGTTTTGATGGAATTGTTGATGTTTGGGCTTTGGACCCCTTTTGCAAACCCCAGGCCGAAGCCTACCAACTTGCTCTGGAAATTGCGCGGGCTCCTGATGCTCGGGCGTGTGTTTTTCTCGATGATTCGATTCGTAATTTAACCCCTGCCCATGAGGCGGGGTTCTTTACCGTATTTGTTGGTGAGAATGGATCGAACCCCGCAGCGGATCGTTCGATTCCAGATATCCACGCCCTGCGCCAGGGTGTACCCGAGTTGTGGGATGCATAACTCAAGCTGTCGATAAACGGAGCAAAATCCTGTATCAAGCCTTCGACTACCACTTCGTCACCCTTCGACAGGCTCAGGGTTCAGCTCAGTGTCCGCTCAGGCATTTTCAGGATTTAACTCGCAGTTAGGCAATAAAAAATGGCCAATAAACTAATATCGCTGGCAGAAGCTGCCCAACTCGTCAAATCTGGAGATTTACTCTCTTTGGGTGGTATGACTCTCTATCGCCGCCCAGTGGCCTTTGCCATCGAACTAGCACGCAGATTTTTGGAGTCTGGTAAACCTAAAGGACTAAGCCTGTTCGCATTTACGGCCGGCTACGAGAGTGATCTATTGGTTGGCGCAGGGATGATCAAGCGCGTACGCAGTTGCTATTTTGGCTTGGAGATCTTTGGCCTGGCACCCATGTTTACCTATTATGCCAATCGAGGTGAAATTGAAATTCTAGAAGAAACCGAGGCCAGCTTAGCCTTCGGGCTGCGCGCACAAATGGCAGGCATCAACTTTATGCCAGGGCGCGGCTGGATCGGCACCGATCTACCCAAACTGCGCCCAGACGTGTGCACCATATCAGACCCTTACAACGGCGAAGAGTTGATGGCGTTTCCTGCCATTAAGCCCGATGTCGCCGTGATCCATGCCCTGCGTGCCGATGCAGAAGGCAATGCCCAAATCGGTAAAAACAAAGCCGTTGACGAAGAACTCTGCCTGACGGCGGAAACAGTCATTATCACGGCCGAGGAAATCGTCCCTGATTTAACCCAGGCCGATCTGGTGGCGCCCCTGGTCGAGGCAGTTGTACACACTCCCCGTGGTGCGGCGCCAACTTCTTGCCACCCGCTCTACCCCATGGATGGCCAATCAATCCTGGCCTACACCGAACAGGTCAGCAACCCAGAGAGTTGGCGGGCATATTTTGAAGAAATTCAGGACGCGAATAACGCGGATTGAACTGACGAGGGTCTCCGTCTTTAGTGTTGCATAGAAAAACATCTCACCAATTAACCGCAGAGTGCGCTGAGAGCGCCGAGAGAAACGTTTTAATTGACAAATCTCTGCGATCTTTGCGCTCTTCGCGGTTTATATTGGTAATAACTTCAGGCTATGTTGGGGGCTAAAGGCAACCCCATTCTACATAAAATTTTCACATCGCTCATATATCTCTATTACACTAAATTTATTTTGCGCTAATCTTGTCGTGATAAGTTAAGATAGCTATAATGCTGCACGTCTAGCGCTTTGGTTAGATTGCATATCAGACTCAAAGGCATTAAGTGCCTATCTCTAGATCTTATTAGGATTTTTGTTGAATCAGGAGAAAATGATGAAAACCGCAACCCAGAAAAATATTGGCCTTACTCTGATCGTAATTTTATTGGTCAGCGTTTCAATGGCCTGCCAATTAGTAGCGCCTCTCTTCACCCCTGTTACGGACTCAGCTGTGGCAAATACTTCCGATACGGCAGTAAACGCAGAAGAGACCCCCGAATTACCCCCCGGGCACCCCACAGTTGAATCAAAAGTACCCGTGACCATCGCGGCCGATGAGTTGGATGATCTCTTCGCTCCTTTTTGGGAAACCTGGGATATCGTTCACGAGCAATTTGTTGACCAGCCCGTGGATGACGAAGCTTTGATGAACGGTGCTATCGAGGGCATGTTGAGCGCCTACGAATTGGCCAAATACACCACATACGAATCAATGCCTGTCCCCAGCGGTGACGAAACAGGCACCCCCGCGGAACTGCAGGAACTATTCAGTCCTTTCTGGGAAACCTGGGCTTTCGCCCACCAACCCGATGACCAAGCCCTACTTTATGGCGCCATTAGTGGAATGCTCAATGCTTTGGGTGATGATCACACATCCTATATGGACCCCGATCAATTTACACAGGCCAACATCCCCTTAGATGGCACTTACGAAGGCATAGGCGCCTGGGTAGACCCAAACCAAGAATATCTGACCATCATCAGCCCAATGTCTGGTTCGCCCGCCGAGGAAGCCGGCCTGCTTCCTGGGGACGAAATCATCGCCGTGGACGGAGATGACATGACCGGCATTGATGGCAATTTGGTCATCCGCCGGGTGTTAGGTCCCGCGGGCTCACTGGTTGTGTTAACCATCCGGCGCGCTGGGGTTGCGGATCCATTCGATGTAGAAATTACCCGCGGCAGAATTACAATCCCTAGCGTAGAATACCGCATGCTCGAAGGCGACATCGCCTATGTTCAACTGTTCAACTTTGGCGATGACACGCATCAAGATCTGCGCAATGCCCTGGAGGATCTCTACGAGAATGATCCAGTTGGATTAGTCTTCGATCTGCGCAATAACGGTGGCGGTTTCCTGCATACGGCTGTCGAAGTCACCTCAGAGTTTATTGGAGAAGGTGTCGTACTTTATGAAGAGTATGGTGATGGCACACGCGACACGTATGAAGCCGATGGTGAAGGTCTGGCAACAGAAATCCCCTTAGTGGTACTGATCAATGAAGGCACCGCTTCTGCTTCTGAAATTGTCAGCGGAGCGATCCAGGATTACGAACGCGCCCCCCTGATTGGAACAACTTCTTTTGGTAAGGGTTCAGTGCAAAATTGGATTCCACTAACCAATGATCAAGGCGCGGTGCGCATTACCATCGCACGCTGGCTAACCCCCAATGAGCGTCAAATCCATCAAACCGGCCTGGAGCCGGATTATCCATTGGCGACCATTTCTCAGGCTGCCGTCGACGAAGGTTTCGATATTGAGTCTTTCGGTCTGCCATTAGAGCAGGTCATCATCCTTAGCGAGCAAGACATCCAAGACGGTCGCGACCCCCAACTCGACAAAGCCGTAGAGGTATTGATGGAAATCATTGGCCAGTAGAGCCACAGAGCACACCGAGATCGCGGAGCAAATGCCAATCAATTCTCTTAATGCTCTCTGATCTCTGTGGCGCAAAATCGAAATAAAGGACAGAAAGATGCTCTTCTACAACCCCTATTACTTGCTATTCATGGCCCCGGCATTCATCTTGACCATGTTGGCGCAATTGTATGTCAATTCGACATATCGCAAGTGGCAGCGTGTGCCTGCATCCAGCCAGATCAACGGCGCTGAAGCCGCTCAGCGGCTCACTCGTTATGCGGGTCTGTATAATATTGAAATTCAAGGAACCCGAGGGAAACTTACTGATCACTACGACCCTCGCTCGAATACGCTGCGCCTTTCAGAGGGCGTCTACAGAGGAAATTCTGTAGCATCGTTGGCTATCACCGCCCATGAACTGGGTCATGCGCTGCAAGATCAAGATGAATATTTTCCCTTGCGCTTCCGCAGCATGTTGGTGCCGGTGGTCAATATCGGCTCATACCTGGGATGGATATTAATCATGATCGGTCTATTTTTACGGATGACAGATCTGGCCTGGTTGGGTGTTTTAGTCTTTTCGGGTGGAGCGATCTTCTCGTTGGCAACTTTGCCCGTTGAGCTGAATGCCTCGGCCCGAGCCAAGGCGCTGTTGACCAACTCGGGGCTGATTCGCACCGAGGAGGAACAACGCGGCGTCAACGCGGTGCTCAATGCCGCCGCACTGACCTATGTCGCTGCCATTTTTACGGCAATTCTACAGTTACTGTACTGGGCCTCGCTGGTGGCTGGGATTGGGGGACGGCGGAGGTAAATATTTACCGCAGAGACGCTGAGAACGCAGAGCTTTTCTCTAAATAAAAATACTCATTAGTGATGTGGATTATGCTAAGGCAGTTTGTGTTACCAGGCGCACCCCCGCCCTTCTGGTCTGCCTGAAATTACCGCCCTGACCGACTACACGCATCACGTCATCAATATTTTCTACGATAGCGCCAGCCAAGATATTGATACCATGCTCGAACATTATTGGGCTGAGCGGGGTGGTGGGTCCTAGCATCATGACCTGCGCCCCAGGTTTACGAAGCGCCACCAGCGACTCGAATGTGCCATTGAGCAAGGTTATACCGGTGATGGCGATGAAATCAGCCCGAGGGAGTACGTCAGGCGCGGCTTCAGCGGGCAAATCGCCATCGAGAGGGTTGTAGTCAATTACATCAAGATGTTTTACTCTAGCACGGAGACGATCTACAAAGGGAAAATGACCAATTAAGGCAATGCGAGCAGACTGACCCTGCTCGGCAATGACCTCTACAGCGTTGAGTTCTGTCCAGGTTTCGGGCTGGCGCCGCAATGAAGCGTTAAGGGTGGCAACAGCAAGACTCTTGCGGGGCGAAGCAATCCCATCAATATCGGCAAGCAGCGCAGAGGTAGGCAACCCAACTATCTGACCAGCCATCGGGACACCCGGATCGCCACTGTGATCATGATCACCACCCATAGTCGAAGCTAATCCACATTGGGTTTGGCCATCGACATCGACAACAACTGCCGTCCAATTCAGTCCAATGCAGACATCCCGAATTTCGCCTTGGGGTAAGGAAGAGATGATTTCAGCAAAGAGATTCATAGGTAAATATTGTACATCATTTATAATTAATCCAGATGCGAAAGGAGGCTAACATGGAGATCAAATCAGTTATCAAATCTCAGTACCATGCGTCCATCGAAATGCTAAAAAGCGCCATTGTGCAATGCCCCGATAAATTATGGGTAGACGACAAATTCGAGAATCAATTCTGGCATATTGCTTACCACGCAATTTTCTACACTCACCTGTACATTTATCAAATTGAGGGTAATTTCATCCCCTGGGACAAAGCCAAGGAAAACTACAACTTCATGGGCCCGCTGCCCTGGCCCCCCTTCGAAAGGCCGCAAATCGAGGAGCCATACACAATAGATGAAGTGCTGGAATATTTGGAATTCTTTCAATGCCAGATTGATGAGAGGATTGACGAAATAAACTTAGAAACCGAATCTGGGTTTTCGTGGATCCCGCTTAATAAGCTGGAATTGCAATTCTACAACATCCGGCACCTGCAGAGCCACGCCGGCGAACTCAACGAACGGCTGAACGCAGAAACCGATTTTGGCGTTGAATGGATGGGGGCAAAACCTGAACCTTCCGAATAAATTTGACAAGATCACTC
The DNA here is from genome assembly GCA_964419495.1 of uncultured Anaerolineales bacterium. Classification (GTDB taxonomy): domain Bacteria; phylum Chloroflexota; class Anaerolineae; order Anaerolineales; family UBA11858; genus NIOZ-UU35. Next base: position 25,073 of record CAYQQX010000004.1, on the reverse strand, counting down.
CATTTTGGGATTCTGGTTTGGTGTATCACAAATTCGCCATCCTTTCCCCAGGTAACAGGAAATATCAAAAATTTAAACTTTCTTCACTCTGAATATCAGGAGAAAAAAGATGACTGACCGACAAGCGCTTGGTATCGATATCAATCAATATGCAAGGAGAGGTGGGACTAACTTTGCGCTGGCTAGAGATCACATCCAGGCTGGGGTTTATGATTTTGTGATCCTAAAGGTTGGCTTGGGGTTCAACAAAGTGGATATTTTCGATGAGCAAGTCAATGGCTGCATTCAACACGACATTCCCTGGACAACTTACCACTTCCCTGACCCCGAGTTGAATATGGTCAACCAGGCAAAAAAATATGTCGACTGGATGGGCTCCAACCAGAAATCATATATTGTCGATATAGAATCACCACGCCAAGGTACGCCGCCGCCAACCAGCAACCAGCTGCGCAGCTACCTGGGAGAGTTAGAAGCCCTAATCGGGAAGAAACCGATCCTCTATTCCAACATAGATGTACTGAGCACCATCGGATTCATCAATGATGCCAAGCAGTACCCGCTGTGGATTGCGTGGTATGTGTTTGTAAGCAGTTTATGGCCCATCCAGCGTCTGTACAAAAGGTTTGACAAATTCGTCAATGACCACGCCTGGAAAATTCCGAGAACATCCACTAACGTTGGGCTTGGAGAAAAAGTTATCCTTTGGCAATTCAGCCACCACGGCGATGGGCGTTTTTATATCTACAACCGCCACACCAATGATCCCCAATTCCCCGATGGCATGACCAATGCCGACTTGAATGTCTCTATCAAGAAGCGTGACGAATTCATGGCAGACGTATTCGGTGATATGCACGTAGATATCACGGGCCGATACATCAATGCGCTTAACAGCCGCGATCCCAACCAGGTAGTCGATCTTTACTCCGATCTGGCTGTACACACCAATGCCCAGAGGACAATCAATGGCAAAGATAAAATCCGAGCATGGTATCAGAATGTTTTCAATCAGATCCTGCCCAATGGCACATTTACACGTACGGGTTTCACAGCCTCTGGGAATTCACGTACATTTTCCTGGACTGCTAAGGCCGACACCGGACAGGTGCTTGATGGTAATGACACCTTCGGCTTGATGAATGACGAGATCGTATTTCACTTTACTCACTTCAATGTGATGTAAGTTGATTGCTCCCCAAGTTGAAATCGTTATTGTCAACGCAAATTGCGATTTATTGCCCGTCATTGAACCACTTTGGAAAGCATTGCACGAACACCATGCGGGCTTATCCCCACATCAAGCTATCGCCAATTCAATCACTGTATTTATGTTTGTGCTCTCAGATTAGTACCCAAATGATTTTAATCGCATTTTATTTATTCGTATCAATAATCAACATCGAAGACAGCGACTATTCCATTGACAATACCTTGATCATTTTTGATGATTGAAATTTTGGCACCAATTGGCGTTTGCATACCCTGACGCGAAACCAAAATATAATCTTTCTCGTGCCAGGTAGAAATTTCTTCAATCAGATTGGATATTGGTTGATTGTCCTCAGGATTCAACAAATGCAAAACGCGGTCTATCGGCAATCCAACGGCGTCTTTTTTATTCCAGCCGGTGAGCATTTCAGCAACAGGATTTATCAACCTGATGTAAATTTTGTCGCTGGTAGCAATAACACCATCACTGATGCTATCTAACATTGAGGTCAGCCATTGTTCACTTTCCTCAATGCGCTGCTGCATTTTGTGGTTATGAAGCGAAATTTCGATACTGGAACGCAAATCCTGATCGGTGACGGGTTTGACAATGTAACCAAAGGGTTGCGATATTTTTGCTCTTTCCAAAGTGGCATCATCAGAAAAAGCAGATAAATAAATTATGGGCAAAGAAAAGAATTCACGCATACGGTCTGCGGTTTGAATTCCATCAATCTTGCCAGCTAATTTTATATCCATTAAAACTATATCGGGTTTGTCTTCTGAAGCTATTGAAAAGGCATCTTCCCCTTTGGAAGCGATTGCCGTAACCACATACCCCATTCTCTCAAGACGCGTTTTTAAATCTAAGGCAATGATGCTTTCGTCTTCGACGATCAAAATTCGTGTTTTGCTCATCAAGATATCTCCCATTTAGATCAGCATTCCTATCAGAAATCAAATGATCATTACGCCCTGAGCATTCATAGAATTATTGGTAAATGCAACTGAATGTTGTGCTGTGCATATTCCCTAAGGCCTTACATGATGGAAGAAAATCTCAATTTGAGTGCCTCCATTACCATTAAATTCTATCTGCCCATTTAATTGGGTGACCAACAAATGTACCAATTGGTATCCCAGGCTGGTTGTATTTTTAGAATCAAAATTTGATGGAAACCCAATTCCATCATCCTGAATAAATAAGTGGATAATGTCTCCCGGCTCCATCCACAATCTTAGCTTGATATTCCCCGTAGTTGCATTTGGGAAAGCATGCTTATACACATTCGACACCAACTCGTTGACGATCAATCCACATGGGATTGCCTTCTCAATGTCCAAGGTGATCTTCTCCAATTGCAAATCAACCCCGACATCTAATCCTATCCTGTGATGGACATCAAAAAGATAATTTACTAATTTCCGCACATAGCGCTTAAAATCTACCTGTCCCAAACTTTCCGACTGATACAACTGTTCGTGAACGAAGGCCATGGACGAAATTCGATTCTGGCTTTCCTTTATTTCTGATATTACCTGCTCATTCTCGATGCTCGAAATTTGCAAATTTAGCAAACTGGTTATAACTTGCAAATTATTTTTTACTCGATGATGCACTTCTCTAAGCAGGGCATCTTTTTCATCAAGCGATTCTTTGATATTTTTCTCAGCTTGCACTCTTTCAGTTATATCTCGGAGCACAAGTATGTCACTCATCAAACGGTCTTGATGTTGGTTGAGAATTGAACGCTCGGCATTGTAAGTGCGCATTTGCCCATCAACCAGGATCTCCACATCGAATTCCTGCTGCGCAAAATCGTCTTGCAAAATGGCTGCAATTTCCGAATTCAATTCTTTAAGGGGTTTCCCGAGAATCTCGCCATTGCTTTTGGTAAGTAAATTTCGACCAGCAGGGTTGCTGTCTGCTATCCGGCCAAGAAAATCTAACACGATCAAACCATCTTTCATGTTGTCTACAACCAAATTCCTTGCAATGGGTACGATGCTGTTCTCCATCCAGCGAAGCAACCCCAAGGTCATCGCCGGGACAACAATCGAAATAACAAAAGGAGTCAATTCAATTTCAAATTTCGGAGAATATCCAAGGTTGTCTATTGCTGCATGCGTTATCATGGGGATAAGCACAACAATCAAAAATGCGGTTACCTGCCAACGGTACAAACGCCTTGCCTTAATTACGGTAAGCAGGGTGATAACAATTCCTAAACCTGCTAACAGGTATGAATACACCAATAGAACATTAAATACGATTCCCTTTGATTTCAACACAAATGGGTTGTCATCGAACAACCAGGCTTCTTTCCATATCAAGCCGTGCATATCGTTGGTAATCGCCAATATGAATGTTACAAGGGGTATAACCATGAGAATGCTGATACTCAAAGAACTCAGCCATCTTTCCCTTCCAGATAACTGAATTGACATAATTACCCACAATGGCGTAACAAAACAAATTCCCACATATTGAAACTTGGTCGCAAAGATTTTGGTTTCTAAATCCCCGCCAAGCACTTCAAAAGCAGAACCTAAAATCCAAAACCCCGAAGCGATTAATAATAATGCCCCTGATTTCGAAAGTATGATTCCCCGACGCCAGACATGAATTGCGATTACAAAAGAAGCTGCCCCGCCAATCAACAATGGAACGAACAGCGAGTTCCATTGCCAGGTCATTTTACGGCCTCTTCTATTGCTGCCCGCAACTCCTGCTCTGAAAAAGGTTTGGTGATGAATCCATTTGGATTCGTTGCCATCGCACGTTGGATGGTTTTTTTATCAGCCATAGCAGTAAGATATATCACCGGGATTTGAAAATTTGAGAGAATCTCACTGGCAGCTTCAATTCCGTCCATTTCTCCTTGTAATCGTATATCCATTAATACTAAATCAGGCTTATATTTCTCGGCTAGAAATATTGCATCTCTTCCACTGGAAACAACCCCAACAACCTGGGAACCCATAGCTTCCAAACTATACCTTAAATCTAATGCAACAATTCCCTCATCTTCTGCAATTAATATTCGTAAGTATTCCATAATCATCTTCTCCTGTGAAGCAGGGAAAACTTTATGTTCACAGAATGTGTGCTACTCCAGGGGTAGATCTATGCTGATCTTGGTACCATGCTTACTCTCAATAGATATTGAACCATCAATTTGATCAACTAAAGTAGAAACCAACTGAAAGCCAAGAGATTCTGGTTGACTTATTTCATCGTAATTGGGAATTCCGACACCATTATCCCACACTGTAAGCACATTTTTGTATTCATAATGGCTAATATATATTCGTATTGTACCCTCTTTTTGATGCGGAAATGCATGAATCAAGGCGTTTGTAATTAATTCATTGAGAATCATGCCACAAGGTATCGCCAAGTTTATATCCATATAGATTTCTTCAACCTGCACATCAAAACAATAGATTCATTAGCTGGCTGATAAACTTCTTGCAGTATATCCACCAGGTCGCGAACGTACTCAATCAGGTTGATGTGTGTGAAATCTTCAGATTTATATAGTTTCTCATGAACCACAGCCATGGATAAGATACAATTCCGACTTTCTCTCAAGATTCCAAAATGCGCGGATCTTTGACTTTCATCGATTGAATATTCAACAAGCTTGAAACCATCTGGAGGTTATTCTTAACTCAATGATGAATTTCCTTCAAGAGGATATCTTTTTCTTTCAGTGATTTTGACAGTTCACATGATTGCAACACCATGATATGAATATTGGTTCATCAAACAACCCGCCAACGCCAAAATGAAAAATGCCCAAGCGCGTTTTGTTTCTTATTAGTTTTCGCCACCATTGCTTTAAAACCCATCACTATAATTATAATCATATTCCGAACTGTGATACGAATTACAAACTTGCGAGAACCTACAATAATGTTAGGAAAAATATACTAAGATAAGGTTTAAAACACAACCATGACGAGATATCTGGTAATTGTTTAGGGGTTGCATCAATTCACCACTGCTTAGCAAGTTCCTAAAATAGATTCCCACCTGAAATCCAAATCAAAGCTCCAATCACCATAAAAACGATTGCCAGAACTGCTGCGATCACCAAGCCCAGGTTTGAAGTGACCGGCTGCATCACGCTTGGTGTTTTTGATTGTCGATATTGGGGTTGAATATTCTCATCATCGTGAGGGGTGAAATACGAATCGCGGTCTCGCTCGCGCCAGGGCTCATCGTAAATATTACTTTCACTTGTTTTAATTGGTGTAGCCGCACTCGCCTTCCCCACCACGCGTTGGTAAACTCGACGTACTTCTGGGGGCATCTCCTCGACACCTCGAAAAGTCCTGCCGTTGACAGTGATGCTCGTATCCGATTCTCTGATGATCGCCATTTGCTCCTGAGTCATCGTTTTTTCGCCCTGGCTCACAGACGAAATCTCTTTCATGAATTTGAAGGCTTCTTTGATGGCCTGTAATCCGCCTTCCTGAATCACATCAGGCACGCCATCGCGATTTTGATCTTGGAGAAATGAATCCAATCTTTCATAGAGTCGCCGGGTGTCCGGTTCCATTTCGCTGACGCTGTTATAGACATGCCCATTGAAGTAAATCTTCTCACTCATCTCTTTCTCCTCGATCATCTAGTTTTGATACACTACCGATAAAGCGCGGCACTCTTCGGCAATATTGACGATATGCTTCACCGTACAAATTTTCAAGATGCTCTTCCTCAATCCGAATTGTAACCCCCACCAGCAGCAAATATGACGCAAAGGCTAACCAAGCAGTTGCTGACCAGTGGCTGATCACAAACCCCAGGATCAACAACCCATAGCCAATATACTGCGGGTTACGCGAGTATTTGTACAACCCTTTGACGACGAGCTGATCGGATCGCCTGCCCGTGAGTCGCGTCATCGATCTGAAATTCCAGATGGCAATTCCACACACCAGGATCCCGAGTAACAATAGAAATCCTCCAAGCCAATTGTCTGGGATGTAATCTTCCCACAATGGCCAAAGAGTGCCCCAAATAGAAAAACTGGTGAGCACCACCTGCAACCCATAAGCCGTGATCTGCAAAAATGCGCCGAATTGGGTCAATGCGCCGCGTTGCAGATATTCGTGCCGCACATACAACATGATTAGCCCCCCAAAGACGAGGAAGGATAAGACAGAAATCCAGAGTTGGGTTTGTAGGGAGAACATTAGCAATCTAAGTGTATACCAACACCTGGGCCAAGTCAAAGAGCTTCCGGGGCGTATTTCAGTTTGGGGTGAGATTACTTTAATTCGCCATGGTCATCAATTGGAGTAACTCCAGCAAAGCCCCCCATCCCCCAATCCCTTCGACGAGCTCAGGGCAAGTCTGGGGGAGTGATTTCCCCCCCAATGTTGGGAGGTTAGGGGGGCCAACAAGAATACCTTAAACTGAAACGCATCCAGCTTCCGTTATTATCATTACAGCATCCTAAAAGTTTCCAAATATCTCCTAAACAATTTCTGAACAAGATTCCTTTACCATTGGAATAATCAAGAATAACATCATCAATTTCGGGAGGGCCAATATGAAGCGATCAATAATGTTCACTTGTCTACTGCTGGCAGCAGTTTCATGCAGCATGCCATCTGAAGCAGATCAAGACAGCAACCCGGTTGCACCACAACCCCCAGCAGGATCATCGGAAAAGCACTGCGGCGCTATCTGGAGATCCCTTGGATTTGAGTTTTGAAATGAACGACACTTTCAATACTCAACCCGGCTATTATTCATTCGAAATCGAAATCGATACCAATCCCAGCCTTGAGAACCGCGACCATCTAAGCACCCTGTTAGAATTCATGTGTGTAGCACCTCAACCAGCCTCGGTGCTGGAACCAACCGCCTGTCCTTGGGAAAAATAATATGGAAACGTTAAGCTGTCCCTGGTGCAAACAACGCACAACCGAAGACGCCCTAGAATGCCGTAGGTGTGGCGGCCCATTGACACCGCCTATAGGTGATGATCCCGGCCCTTCGCCGCCGCTTCCACCGCGCAAACTTCCCAAAGGCTACAAACGCCGTATGTACTTCACCCAATCGGCGCTGAGTTTGGTAGGCATGATATTCCTCTTAGTCGGTGCTCCTTTGGGCATTGTCTTCACCATCCTTGGGATCACTTTGCCAGGTATGTGGCTTTTTCTTGTCATTGGCGGAAGCCTGGGAACTATTTTTACCCTACTCGGTGGGGGAATGCTCTACTTTGGCATCCAAAATGTACGAGGAAAGATTCGCACTTACAAGCATGGTCAAGCCACCATCGGAGAAGTGATTGACATCTACCGTGATCCCAGCATCAGCATCAACGGGCGCAACCCCTGGGTAATTTTGTATACCTTCAAAGTACACGGCAAATATTATGAAGGCAAGGGGTTATCTTGGAATTTCAACCCGCAGACCCAAGCCGTTGGCAATAAGATATATGTTCTTTATATGCAGGATGACCCCGACCAAAATGTAATCTATCCACCCGCTTAAACAAATCAAATTAACCTTGGAATTTGCTCATGTTGAATAAAATTCATTTAGGACGGATAATAAGACTAGAAGTCAATGCCAGATTTTCTTCATTGATTGCCTTTCTGATCATCTTTCTACTGTTAGGGTTGATTGCAATTTTCATGATCCACTTGCCATTGAGCAGTGCCATTGCAGGGGCATTTATGGCTACGCTGCTGCATTTCGCTTCAGAGCTTTGGCACAACCTGGGACACGCGGTTGCCGCCCGAAGTACTGGATATCCCATGAGCGGCATTCTATTCATTGGGCCATTGGCGATGTCGCGCTACCCCAAAGATGAGCCCAAACTTCCCCCAGAGGTCCACATCCGTAGGGCATGGGGTGGGCCCTTGAGCAGTATGCTGTTGACTATAATCACAGGCATAATCGCGTGGAGTTTACACCCAATGGGGAACACGGTATGGTGGATAGCCATATTTCTTTTCTTCGATAATCTATTGGTATTCACTTTTGGCGCGCTGCTTCCCCTTGGATTTACTGATGGCAGCACCATTCTTCACTGGCGAAGAGTAAGGATGTAAACAAATGAAAAGGATCTTATTTGCAGTATCACTTTTAGCCGGACTCTCAATTGCCCTATCCCATATCACTGGAACGGACTTTGCTCAATCTGAGATAGAAAGTGATGCAGATTCGACCACGGAAACCTACATCACTTTTTCCATCAACACACAGGATTTTTCCTACCCTGAAGAAAGTATTACTGCGCTGAACAATATCATCTCCTTGCACGAGGAATACCAGATTCCGGTAGACATCTACCTGACAACCACCATGTTTGATGTTTACGGGGCACAGGCACCTGATCTCCAGGAGCGGCTGAAAACATCGCCCATGGTTGCGGTCTCTTACCATGTGCGCCCACCTAAGCCCTACTACCGCAATTACGATTGGATGAATCTGGCCGAGATGACGTTCGACCAAAAATATGCAACCATTATGGACTATGAGACCCATGGGTTGAATCTGGCGACAGGAGAACCGACCTCGAACCCAGGGGGGTATCAAGGATTAGCCGACTATTTAGGATACAGTCCCTATGTTGCCAGCACCCTACCCGATCAACCCTTGTCTGCAGCGGTTTATGGCGTATTCAAGGATCTCGGCGCTGCTTTCACCCTGGTCCACGGTCGTGCGGTCAATTTGGGGGAAACTCTCGAAGGTTTATACCTGAAACCAGAACACGTTGATCTGAAACTCTTCGAGTACATTGGCGAAGACGTTGGTTCGGTAATAGATAATGCTCTAACAGAAGCCCGGGCGACATCGAACGGACACGCCCCTTATTTTGTGGGCATTAAAATGCACGACAATGACTTCTTCGCTGAATCATCTGCCTGGACAACAGTCTACCTGGCTCATGGCCGTAAGCCGCCCTGGGACACCAGTTATAAAGCAGGATTACTCCCTGATGAAGCCCAAGATGAGATGTGGGCAACTTATGTTTCGGCAGTGGAGTATGTTGCCTCGATCCAGGACCGCGTCACGTCGATCAACGCATCCACAATCCTGGAAATCCTGACTGGAGAACAAACCACAACGGAGCCATCACTAACAACGCAGACCGATCAGGACACACTTCTGTATATCTCCGGCACCATGCATATTGAGAACAACCGCCAAACCTGGCCCGATCCCGAGGCGCTGCTCGATTTCTTTGAGAGGGTCACTTCCCTGGGGATGCGCTGGTCAGTGGGTCCTGACATTGACTGGCTACGAAGTGAACCGCGCGCCGGGGAGATCATCCTGGCGACTGAAGCCATGGGCGTAGAATGGGATGTTCACACCCACGCCATGGAAGATCGCGCCGAAGCAGCCGCCAGAATCTCCGAGCTCGGTGGACATCCCACAGACGTCGCTTCAGGCCTTTTGGTCGCCGAACTTGACACCCTTAGGCAGCCTTTCACTGCCGACGACGGCTCTACCTGGCAGGCTGAAGCCCTATGGGGCATCTCCGGTCTCAGCGGCAGCGCGGGACACGCGCCAGGCAATGATGACGAATCGATTGGTCTTTGGCGGCCTGCCAGCGCGGCCGATTACACTTCACACGACCCGGACGGAAATCTGATCGCCGTTGGCAGCGGGACAATTGTAAACCTGGGGAATAGCGAAGCATTGGTTGAATCAATTGCCGCTGGAAACGACTACCCGTCCTTACTCAGCATCAGCGTGATGATTCAACCAAAAACTTTGCAGACGCCAAAATCAGATGAAGGGCTGATCGAAATCGAAAATTGGTTCTATAGACTAAATCAATATCCCTTTGTTCGGTGGGCTACATTCTCCGAAACAGCAGAGGCCTAGAAAGAAGCAGGCGAAATTCCTAGCCGTATTGATGATTGGCCTTAGAATTCGGCTATAATCACTCCGATATGAAATTGATAATAATTTAAGGAAACAACCATGAAGAGATTATCCGTATTCTTATTCGTAATTACAGGAATAGCTATTGCCCTTCCATCTTCGATCCAGGCATCTTCAGGAGCGGTCACCGGGATCTACCTGATGGCTTTTCACGCCTGCGATACATCAGATGGCACTGACTGTCACAATCCACAGTCCCACATGGTTTACCTGGCACAGAGCGATGATGGCGAGAATTGGAGCCTGATCCCTGGTTGGGAGCCTTATCAAGGGTCAGTTCCCGATGTGATCCAGCGCGGCAACACGCTCTATGTCTACACCCCAGGAGAATTGGTGCGCTACGATTTAGAAAGCGACACTCTCGACCCCCCTGTGCGGGTTCAAATTCCTGGCCTCGAAGGCGGGTATGTCGATCCGTCCCTGATCATCGATGAGGGTGGTAACTTGGTGATGTTCTTCCTATATGGTCAACTCGGCATGGACCCCGCCGGCTGCTCTTCCGACGAGGAAAGCTGCGTGCGAGAGATTGGATCTGCTACGGAAGTAAAGGGCAGCGATGGCGCGGAGTTCACCCTTGATGAGGACCAACGCGCTACGATAACTCTCTCCAATTCTTCTAAGTTCAGATCGTTCTCAGACCCAGATATATTCTTTGACGGCAACCAATTTGTGCTGTATGTTTCCCACGGGCCGTCAACTTCAGTTTGGGTCTCAAAAGAACTCCAGGGTGAGTACGTTTTGGAACCCTCTCTTCCCGATGGCTTGCTAACCAAGGGCACAGGGGGTGTACCCTCGGGATTTTTCGATATGGCAACCGGCGAATATTGGACTTACGCACATATCGACCAGAACGGAAAAACCGTTATCCGCAGGGCTGTTCACAATGACCTCATGCATCCATTAAGTGCTGCAGATTTCAGCACCGTGATCTCTGCCGAATCGGTTGGTTTGGGCGACGAAGTTATCGTTGCCAGTCCAGGTTTTGCGTTGGTCAATCCAGATGAAGATGCACAATTTGGAACTCCTGGGGGGGCACCCGGCGGGCAGCATGTTCCTGAATTCAATCCCTTCGAAAACATGACTGCTGAGCAAGAAAGTTGTCTGCGTGATGCCTGGGGAGATGACGTTTTTGAAGACATATCTACCTTTCAGCGACCGCCAACAACTGACGAAGAACCTTTCCTGCAGGAATGCCTGGGCGATGCCTTTATGTCCCCTGGCGAGCCCGGTGAAGGCCCTGGTGGTGGGCACAATGCCTTTGTAGACCAGACCTTTTACGCCACCTCAAACGATGGCCTGACCTGGAGCGAAGGCATTCTATTGGCTGACAAAGCCTCCGTTCCAGAAGTGATACGTACTTCCGATGGCACGCTGTGGGCATATTGGGTCGACTTCACCTACATGACGGGACCCAATATGGAGCGCATTGGCATTGCTCGCAGTAATGATAATGGGCAATCTTGGGAAATGCTTGGAAATGCAGAGTTCACAGGCCTAGGCGACATCGTTCCCGTTGACCCGGACGCCTTCGAGCTTCCTGATGGCCGCATTCGCATGTACTTCTACGATATCGCTGTGCGTCAGCTCTCCCACCCCATTTACAGCGCCATCTCTGATGACGGCATCACCTTCACCCTCGAGGAGGGTGTGCGCATCTGGATGGACAACATCTATGATCCCGACGTAATCCAGCTCCCCGATGGCAGCTATCGCATGTATTTAAACGGCGGCGATATCTACAGCGCCAGCAGCACCGACGGCCTGGAATTTACTGCGGACGAAGGCGTGCGTGTGGAAAACGGGTCTGTGCCTGGCTCGATTGTTATGCCCGATGACAGCATCCGCATGTACAACTGCGCCCAGGGCATCACTGTCTTCGAAAGCCAGGATGGTTTAGATTTCGCGCTGCTGAAACAAGGAGTTATTCAGGATACCAGCCGCAGCGGCATGATCCTCTGTGATCCTTCAGTGGCGGCTACCGATCAGGGCTTTGTGATTGTCTACAAAGTCAATCCTGGCGGAGGGCAGTGATAGAGAGGTGGGTAGTGGTCAGTAGGTTTTCAGAAACTTTGAAATACAACGATCTCCTGAAAACTGGAAAATGTAGACTTGAGTAAGAGCTATGACTTCGAAAGATAAATTTCTCCTACTAGAAATTATCTGCTTGGGTGTCAGCTTATTAGTTTTCATCATGATTCCTATGGAGATTAGGGCAGCTTCCCTGGCAGCCACCACACCCCCCACCCCTACGGTTACCTGCCCCACTGTGAGTGATCAATCCCCGGACTTCTCTCTTGACGGCCCGGGGAACAATCTGATCGAAATCTTTCAACCCCAAATTCTGGAGTATCTTAACTCCGGAGGCTCTGCAGATAAGTTGCAGCCTGCGCTAGAGGGTCCATTCGACTTGGACGGTGAAAAGCTGCCAGCTATTGCGCAAGTTTTTTCAATCGATGTCACCGGGAATAATGTCCCTGAAGTAGTTGTCGATTTTGGTCTGATTTTCAGCGGCGAGAATATCGATGGTGCGATGTTTGTATTCACGTGCAAAGATGGCAACTATGAAACCATCGCCGCCGAACCACAACTGGGCTATCTGTTTTCCAGCGATTCACCCGACCATGGCATACGCGCCATTCGCGATATGAACGCCAATGGCATACCAGAGATCGTCATTTCACAAATCTGGGTGGTCGGAACGCACGTTAATTTCACCCGCAATGTTCAGATCTTTGAGTGGGATGGCAGCCAGCTATCGAATCTGGTCGAGAGTAATTCGCAGAGTTATCCCAACACAATTGAAATCCATAATGGTGACCTCGAGATCAGCGATACGGACTCAGATGGCATCTTCAAGTTGGTGACTAATCATGGTCTTGGACGCGGTCCCGAGGTCAGCATCCTGGAGCGCACCCGCACAGAAACATGGTCTTGGGATGGGGTAGGCTTTGCGCTGTCATGTCAGAAATCGGCGACAGCGCCAAAATTCCGTTTTCAGGCGATGCAGGACGGCGATGATGCTGCACAATGCCAGGACTACGACGCCGCGCTGGCCTTCTACCAGCAAGCAATCTTCGACGAAAAACTCTTAGGCTGGAGCGAAGGTCGCTCATCTTCCCCAGCGTATCAACCCAAGGAAACACCCACCCCTGATCCTGACGAACGCGCCCGCCTGAGCGCCTATTCCCGCTATCGGATCATGCTCTTGCACACTTTCCAAGAATACGTTCCCGAAGCAACGATTGTCTACGAAACGCTGATCGAAAAATTTCCATCCGGCACTCCTGGCAACGCATTTGCCCAAATGGCGACGGCTTTCTGGGAAGAATATTCTGCTAGCGAAGAAATAAAATCAGCCTGTCAGGCAGCAATCGCCTTTGCCGATGAAAACCAAGCAGAAATCTTGAATCCACTAGGGGGTGGTTTCTATGGTTGGGGTCGCATTTATCTCCCTGAGGACATCTGCCCTTTCACAAATTAGCAGGAAAAACGGCAGGAAAATATTTCAGAAATTTACAAACTCTTTACAGTCTGATATCTAGATAAATACATTAGGGGGGTATGCTAAGCCTATCATCCAACACCAAATTAGACAAAAAGGAAATCTGATGGCAGCGCTCAGCTTGCCACGCAAGATGGACTGAAATTGGTTTTCGATCCAGCCAGCATAGCGACCTCCCTGACAATCAATCAAGAGGCACTCCCCATCAAGGCTGCCTTACCCCAGGTTGTGCGCGATCTTTCCCAGGCAAGCACTCCCAATTCGCCCAATCAACTCTCCAACTTCGGCTTCGAAGATGGAGACCGCGGCTGGAAACCTTTGATGCACAATAAGGTCGATATCGAGGTGGTATCTTATACCGCACAAAAAGGAACCAATGCATTGGCTATACGCAGTCATGACCAGGACGGCATTGCAGCTCCGCTCAGAATGTTACCCCGGTTGGTGGCAACTTGAGTTCATATTTCTTGCCACTGACATCCTGAGAGTGCTTGAAGCAGAAGAGCGATGCTTACACCTGCACTTGCAGTGCTTTCCATCTGAAGTACAGGAGACTCTTCGCTGCGCTTAGAGTGACAGGTGATAGAATTTTTTGTCATTCTGAACATAGCGAAGTGAACAATCTAAGCAATCTGGATTCAAATTGGCATCTAGTTTCGCAATTATTTATTCGATCGGAAATGCGCTCCCCCACTCGATTCCTTCCGGCGGCTGCCAACGTCCTGCAGGGGAACCCTTGCCAAGATTTTGGTAGCTGTCACACTTGCAACTCGCTATCGATGGTTCAGGACAACCAGCAATTGCAGTTCGGAGCATTTCAAATACTTCGTCAGAAACGATATATCCAGTATGATCCCAATGATCTGAGCCTAACGATCCGCGGCGGGATTCTTCATAGATGGCAACCCCTCGAAAGCCACATTCATCCACAGAGCAAGCCACCAGTTGGAGAGCGATTTCATCCGAGCGAGCATCAGGTGGCAATTCTATGGAATGGCTTATTGTCAGCGTGCCAGCGGTTTTACATTTCGGGCAATTGAAACTCATTTAGCAGAATCCTCTCAAAGCCAGATTTCAAACAGATTATACGCCTAATCGGTCAGCGGGAGCAAAATATAAGCTACAATAGATTTAGTTCATCCTTCAGGTTGCCCCAGTTTGGAGGCCAGGTTTGAGACATCCCATTCTGCTCAGTATATCAATCATGCTGTTCTCCATGGCATGTGCTTTCCAACCAACTCCCCTGGGCAAAAGCGCAAATGATCAGGGTGGTCCTGAAAAAAAGCCCTTGGAAGAAGTTTCGCACTGGCTCTACCTTATCGATGTCAATTTATACGAAGACACCATCGCACAGATCGAAGAATCAACCTACGACATGGTTGTGCTTGATTACATTCCATCTGAAGCCTACAATACCGACTTCCCCATGGCTGAGGTTGCTGAACGCTTTCATGCTGCCGAACACCCCAAGCTGGTCATTGCCTATATCAATACAGGACAGGCTGAGGATTATCGCACCTATTGGCTAGAAGGCTGGAAAATTGGATACCCAGAGTGGATCGTGTCCAGCGATCCCGATGGCTGGGAGGGCAACTACCCGGTGGCTTATTGGTACGACGAATATCGGGAGATCTGGCTCGGTGCAGAGGGCCTTCTTCAGCAGATCATCGACGATGGCTTCAATGGGGTGCACCTGGATTGGGTCGAAGCCTATTCCGATGAGAGCGTGATCGCCTTCGCCGAAGCCAAAAATGTCGACCCGGTGCAGGAGATGATCTGGTGGGTGATGGATATCGTGGAATTTGGGCGTACACGCAATCCGGAATTCATCGTTATTGCCCAGAACGCAGCTGAGCTGGCAGAATATGATGAGTATGTCGAGATCATCGACACCATTGCCCAAGAGCAAATCTGGTTCGACGGCGGGGCGGACAACCATCCGCCAGGGGATTGTCCATTACCACGTACCTATGATGATGTTGATACAGAGGCTTATCGCCAAAGTTTACCCAAGGCTTGCCAGATACAATACGACGAATTTTCCGAGAGCACCCTGCACATGAGCAGCGAAGAATATCTAGAATATTTAAGCCTGGCCCAGGATAAGGGAATTCCCATCTTCACCGTCGATTATGCCCTGGATGAGGAGAACATCGCCTGGGTTTATGAGACTTCGCGAGCCTTGGGCTTTGTGCCCTTCGTCAGCAACCGGGCTTTAGATCAATATGTCGAACCCTGGCCGTGATAAATCCACATGCGGTTCGATGACTTTTGAGTTTTTTTATTGTCGTTCTAAAAATCGCCTTTCACCCTGGAATGATTTCCAGGGCTAGTATACACATCGGATGAATCCGGTTTGGTCGCCTTGCTTCCAAGCCCAATCACCACGCTTTGCGGCCCTTCGGGCAGGCGTGCCGGCCGCAGGGCCGTCTTCGATGCCGGCAATCGGACGTTGTTCGGTAGCACTGGGAATTTATCCCAGTGCGTGGCCGGACTGTATCAACAACAAACTAAACATTACACATGGAGATATGCAGTATGGAGAAGAAACTTCAAATCCTGATAATACTGACTTCCCTTTTGCTTATCTTTCAGGCATGTGCCACCACCCCTGTCCCAGATTTTGAACCACAGCCAAACCAGCTATCTAATACATTTCCTACTAAGCCAGAAACGCATATAGATTCCACATATGCCACCATACACATTTGGGCAAACGAAGGCAGCGACAAAGTTACTCAAAGCGAACTACGCGCCAGCATGGACCCTAACTCGGTTGTCAATTCAGTCTGGGATGGATCGAGTGTCTCGCTGTTTGGGGCGCGCAATGAGGTGGTCAGCTTCAACCTTGTGCTGGAATCCCCAAATGCAGATTCCAAGAATATTGAGATAACCTTTACAGAACTAACCCATCCCTCGGGTGCGGCGATCAACACAACCCCAGCATCTGGAGATCAACTTTTCCATTACGTGGGTCGCAATATCGAATTATTTTTTGTGCGCTATCTCGAAATCCAGGGACTGAGCACACTAACCTATGAGACCTATGACGAGCGGCATATCCCCGAGCGCTGCCGTCGACCTTACGATGAGTATGGCGATGGCTCTGGAAACTGGGATGATCGACCGTGTCATAACCAACGCTATCCTGATATTGCTGTGCCCCTGGAATTGGAAACACCCTTTACGATTGCAACAGGCACAAATCAATCCATATGGGGAGATATCTATATTCCCAAGAATTCGCCTGCTGGAATCTATACTGGCACCATCACTATTGTAGAAGATGGCAACCAGAGCTGGAAAATCCCCATACAACTTGAGGTGCGTGACTTTGCCCTGCCAGATTATCCCAGTGCGCTGACGATGGTTTACTACAGCATCGAAAATATCAACGAGCGCTACCTGGGAGCACAACATATCTATCCAGCCCCTAAAACGGATGCTTATGCACAATCTCAACTGCTGGCGGATCGTCATTTCCAGATGGCACACAGGCACAAAATATCATTGATCGATAGTTATATCCCCCCAGATCTCATGGAAAAGGTCTGGCATCATCGGCTGAGTGGTGAGCTTTTTACTAACGACGATGGCTATGCTGGGGTCGGTGAAGGAGTGGGCAACAATGTATATTCCATCGGCACCTACGGCGATTGGCCGTGGATGGGATTCGGCCAATTGGCTATGTGGGCTAATACCGATGAGTGGGTCAACTGGTTTGATGTGCATCCCCTGGAGACACCAACGGATTATTTTCTTTATCTTATAGATGAATCTGATGAGTTCGAGGAAATTGAGCAGTGGGCCAGCTGGATGGATAACAACCTTGGACCTGGTGCCAAGCTGCAATCACTGGCCACCTTGGACGCTCCTTTGGCGGCCGCCTATGTCCCCTCGCTGGATATTCCGACTTCCTTCGTGCTGGTCGCTGATCCCCTAACATGGGCGCCTGCTGTCGAGGGATATCTAAACGATCCCGATAAAAATTTCTATTATTACAATGGCGGACGCCCTGGCTCCGGCACCTATGCCATCGAAGATGATGGAGTGGGTTTGCGCGCATCTGCCTGGGCACAGTATAAAATATCGATTGATCGCTGGTTCTATTGGGAGTCGACCTATTACAACAACTTCCAGTGCTATGGCAATGAAACCGAAGCATACACCAACGTATTTCAAAGAGCACAAACTTTTGGCTGTTATGAAGAAGACGATCCCGAGCTGGGTCAGACCGGCTGGAATTACACCAACGGGGATGGCATTCTGTTCTACCCTGGCACGGACACATTTTTCCCCGACGAGAGTTATGACGTAAATGGACCTCTTGCCTCACTGCGTCTGAAACTAATTCGACGCGGCTTGCAAGATGTGGACTACCTGACCTTGGCCGCAGCCATTGATCCCGCCAAAACTCGAGAAATCGTTGAAGAAATCATCCCCAAGGTTTTATGGGAATACGGTGTAGACGACCCCGAAGATCCTACCTGGGTGTACACAGATATCAGTTGGTCCACTGATCCCGACGTTTGGGAAACAGCCCGAGCCAAGCTTGCAGACATTATCGAAAACACTGATCAATAGTTCACATAGGATATGAACATGAATCGAATATTTTTATCAGCAATCGTAATCAGCAGCATGATTATCGCCTGTAATGCAACAAAAGCCGTCAACGACAATATAGGTGATGCTGCTCCAATTGAAATTGCAGAAGAACAAAACCTTGAATTTGATACCTCGAAATTGGGCACAACGGAAAAAGATATCACCTACTGCACCGCGAATGGCGAATCGCTGCTGATGGACGTTTACTACCCTGATGATCTCGATGGACCTTGGCCTGCGACGATGTACGTTCACGGCGGCGGCTGGGTTGGGGGTGATAAATCTGGCGGTGCTGGCCAACGGCTAATCGAACCTTTGCGCAGACAGGGATTCCTGGTGACATCTATCAACTACCGACTTTCGCCTGATCATCAATTTCCAGCCCACATTGAAGATGTCAAATGCGCTGTCCGTTATCTGCGTGCTAATGCGGCCACATACAATCTTGATCCCGAACGCATTGGCGCCTTTGGTGGCAGCGCGGGAGGACACTTAGTCGCCTTGTTAGGCACCAGCGATCCATCTGCGGGCTTGGAAGGTTCGGGAGAACACTTAGAGTATTCCAGCCGCGTTCAGGCTGTTGTAGATCTATTCGGCCCCACGGATAGCCTCGCCTTTTGTATTCCTTCGAAGCTCGAGCCTGTATTTGGGGCTTCAAGTTGCGATGCTGAGATTATTACAAATGCCAGCCCGATAACGCACATCAACCAAGATGATCCGCCATTCTTGATCCTTCACGGCGACAAAGACAATGTCGTACCTCTCAGTCAATCTGAAATCCTTCACGAAGCTTTGATCAGCGCAGGACTGGAGTCAACCTTAGTCGTGGTCGAAAATGCCGGGCACGGATTCTCCCGCGTGGGTGACGGCGAGCTCAATCCGGATTTGAGAACCATCTCAAAGATGGTGATCGACTTCTTTGATCAACATCTCATCACGAACAAATCCGAAACTTCACTATCCCAGCCTGAGCAGCAGAATATCTCACAAACTGACACCCCCATACCTCCTATCTATTTGACTGTTGCACTGCACATTGAAGATGTGCCCGTCTACGCAAATTGCCAGGCCTACCCAGATTTTCGTGAAAAATTACTGCAGTTTGCCGAAGCATTTGCCCCCTACCAAGCTGCTATCAACCTGCAAATCGATTATGAATTCTTCCTGGGAGTCTCAAGCTGCGAAACTGCGGGCATGCAGTCCTCTACCCAGGGACAAAATGTGCTCGATTTCCTGGCGGAGCGCTATGGTTACGAGATCGACGCCCATCAAGAAGGTGGCTGGGACAAGGATGGGCAAGACAACTATGCCGATATCCGCTACCTGGGTGGCCAGGTTACTACGGCGATCAGTGAGAATGCCGGCGGCCTGGTGTGGGATGACCATGATCAATGGGAGACCCTTACGCAAGGGGAGCAAGGTTTACTGTACCCCAATTTCACCTGGACTCCTGAAGCGCTGACTCTGGCAGTCAGTTCCCAACATCATTTAGGTGATTTTACAGACGACGATATCGCCAGTGGGGTATGGAATCCCAAGGGGGCTGGTGACGATTTCTGGGTCCATGATCCCAACGGACCGATGATATACATTGGTCCTGGTGAATACGATAACTGGGGATCAAAACGAGGAAAACGCTCAACCTTTGATTTTGTGCAGGATGTGCTGACCCAACTCGAAGACGGTCAGCTTGATCGCAATAGCATCTACACTGCGACAATTGCTGTTCCACAAAGGATCATCTTCCATCCTGAGGATCATATCAAATTGCAAACCGTACTTGAGCAAATTTCTACACTGGTGACTGGCGGCAATATCGAATACGCCACCTATTCGCAAGTTGTAGAAATTTGGCGAGAACAATACCAGGGCGTTTCAAATATCTACCTCGCCCCATAAGCAATTGCAAAGGAAAAACGATGAAACGCATCATCATTTCTCTTCTGATATTGATTTCCATGGCCTGTACCCTGAGCAGGTTTACGGAAAGCGCCGAATCAACGGACGGCAATACCATCCCAGCCCAAAGCGAAAATCGCTGCGGCGATGGTGTCTGCGACGGGCCCGAAAACGCTGCCAATTGTCCTGACGATTGCTCCGATTCAGCACCATCTGATGAAATTCCGTCATCTGATTCGATATGTGCCTTTCCAAACCCCCGGCGCGCGACAGTCTCCCAAGACCTGCTGACCTTCAAGAATTATTATGCTGACAGCAGCTTTGAAGAAGGTTCTGCAGAGGTAGACATATTTGCTCACTCCAATACGGATCTGCAATTGGCCGTAGTCGAGCGTTCTCGAGATGCAGCACGCACAGGCACATTGGGATACAAGATCCAGGCGGACCGAAACCAGGGAGCATCTTTTGGCGCCAGGGGTTTTGTAGAAAAGGGCGAGGAGTTACATTTCACTGCCTGGATGCGCGCTCCGGAAGGAAGAGTGCCTGTAACCCCGATGGTCTTTTTGGTAGAAAGAGAGAACGATCTGGGAATTCCAATCCGCGGTGAAACCATGAACATTGGCCAGGAGTGGACTCAAGTGCAGTTTATAACCACAACTACGAAGGCCGCCCGCTATGCGCTGCTGACTTTCGAGGTCGGCCCTGAAACCACCCTTTTAATTGACGATGTAGAAATCTCTCTCCCCCTGTGGCGGATGGCAAATTACGAGGGGCAAAGTCGATCTGTTGGCGGAGTGACTGTGCCCACAGAACCTGCCGCAGTGACCCACTTCAACATCGTCATTCACATCGAAGACCCCAATCAGCTGCATACCAGCCGCGCATATTTCGAAGAGCAGTCGGCCATTTTTACTGAGTTGGCCAGGATTATTCATCAACATGGCGGCTTTATGACTATCCAACCCGAACAGGATTGGCCCCAGGCAGCAGAAGCCAGCTTCCACCCTGGATTGCTGGCTGAGTTATCGCAGAATTACAACGTGGTGTATTCAAACCACACGCACGGTCCCAACTGCATCGACCCTGACGGTGTCCCTCGCAGCGCTAACGATTGCAACACAAACCAGGGCTGGACAAAGAATATCGACAATGATGCTATCATTGATTATGCAAGGAACATGCGGGAACTATTTGAGAGTGCTTCTGGCATCCCCGTCACCGATCACAACGGCAATTTCGATTTTCCCGCAAGCAGCCGCTTTGCCGAAGCCGGCATCAAGACGCTCTCGGTTTTCAAGGATAGAACCACGCAAAGTTCTTATGATTACCTATACAATAACCCCTGGCGTCCGGGACAAGTCAATGCCCTGCATGATGTTGATGGCTTTCTCACCCACAATGCCAACACACATATCACCTACATCCCAGGTTGGGGGCAAGCGCTAACCCGACACCCGCAGCGCGTTTCCGAGCGCATCCAGCCCATGCTCAGTCAGTTCATCCGCTTTGCCGATCCTGAACGCGTCAACTCCTTTTATGTCATCACCCATGTGGGGCATTTCTATTCCCGCATTGGTGACCCCAATTATTTGAAATACAACCAGGCCAGCGGCGATGTCCAGTTTTCGCAGGAGTTTCTCGATCATCTCAATGCTTGGGACGAAATGTTGGCAGAGGTCATTGATCCCTTAGTCAAAGAGGGATATCTCCGTTGGACGAGTTTTGCTGAAATTGGAGCGCTTTATGAAGCCTGGGAATCAGCTTGTCAGGAAGGTTGATATGAAAAAATATTCTTTGATTGTAATTGTGGCTATCTTGGCTTTTATTTCCTTTTCAATAGTGTTTGCCACCGAATCTCAGTCGGTGACTTCAAAATGGGATCTCTGGGTAGACGGACCTCACTTGCGTGGTGCAAACATCTTCCAGCGGCGCGTTTATCTTGAGTTGGATGGGGCAGAGTTTATGGGACCTGGACCTTTGGGGCCACCTTACACTCAAGCCGATTTTGATCTTTTGGCAGCGTGGGGTGCAAATTTTGTGAATATCTCACACCCTGGGCTTTTCTCCGAGAACCCACCCTACAAAGTTGACCTTGATGTACAAGGAAATCTAGACACTTTGCTTGAGATGATTAAAAAAGCAGATATGTTTGCCGTGATCAGCTTCCGCACCGGGCCGGGTCGCAGCGAGTTTGGACTGTGCTGCTTCGAAGAGGTTGGCGATTGGTACGACGCGAGCTACCTCAACAACGAAGTCTGGCGCGACGAAGAGGCTCAGGCAGCCTGGCCTGAAATGTGGGCATATGCTGCAGAAAGATATAAAGATAACCCGATTGTTGTAGGCTACGACTTAATGGTCGAGCCCAATAGTAATGAAATTTGGTTAGATGAGTGGGATCAAGAGGCATTCTACGAAGAGTATGGCAACACTCTTTACGACTGGAATGCATTCTTCCCAAGGATTGTCGCAGCAATCCGAAAAAATGATATCAACACACCCATAATTATTGGCGGAATGGCCTACAGCTCGATCGACTGGTTGCCCTGGATTGAACCCATTGATGATGAATACACAATCTATGCCGCACATCAATACGCGCCCCATAGCTATACGCATCAATGGACGGATTTTGAATACACTTACCCTGGTGAGATGGATTTAAATTGGGACAATCGGGATGATTCCTTCAACCGTGACTGGCTGGAAAATGAAATCTTCCCTACAATTGACAGCTTTGTTTCACAACACGGTGTCGTGGTAACAGTCAATGAGTTTGGGCTTATTCGTTGGGTCCCCGGTGCTGCTGATTTTGTGGCTGACGAAATGGAGTTGCTCGAGGAGCGGGGCATCAACCATGCGCTTTGGCAGTGGCAATCTTCCTGGGAACCTTTGCAGGAAGAAAATGACTCCTTCAATTTTCGCCACGGTCCAGACCCTGACCATCACGCAGATGTCAATTCCAGTGACTTGATTGAAGTTATCAAGTCTAACTGGAGCAAAAACATCTTTCGCCCCTCAAATACATCTTTCTCAAATCCGTGATTATTTTTAAACAGAGGCTAACATTCCACCAAAAGCATCATTGAGTTCGTTGAAAATGTATTCGGGCTCAACCAGATTGACGCCCTGTACATGGTTTGATATCAATTCAACTGCTTCGGCAAATTGGTTGTTTGCAAATAAGTTCAAAGCAAATTCGAGCGCAAATTGAGCACGCTTTTGTGGATCGAGATCATGTTCTGTCATTTGCCAGGCCTGGCGTGCAATATCTCTGGCATCATTTTCATCTCCCCGTTTACGAAGCGCACGTGCGTATGTGCGTAAAGCCTGAGCTTCAATATCCTGGCGCTTCAATTTGCCCGCCTGCTCGATAGCCGATAGGACAGTTTCGACGGCCATGTCGGTATCGCCCGTTGCTATTAGACACTCAGCCTTCTTCCACAAAACTTCACCAAGCAAATCGCCAAAACGATGCATGTTGCTCAAATTTTCACCCTCGGATAGAACAGATGATGCTTCCTTCATCTCGCCCGCTATGATCAACGCATAACCCTTATTGGCGATTGCCTGTACCATTGTGCGAGTCAAATCAGATAATCGCGCGTAATGGATCGATTTTTCCAAATGAAAAATAGCTTCGCTTGGTTTGCCTTGCGATATCTTCAATTGACCCAAGTTATTTCGAGTTATTGATTTTCCTTCAACATCCCCCAGCGACTCATTAATTTCAAGAGCTAATGAAAAGTAGTTATTTGCAGATTCAAAATCCTGCTTAACGACTGACAAAATCCCTAAATTGGAATAAGTATCGCTGGCCCCATCTCGAAATCCATTGGCCTGATTAATCGCCAAGCCGCGCTTCGCCAACATAATAGCATCTTCGAAATTTCTCTCACGATACATGATTCCTGATAACAAGTTACATAATCTGGCAGCACTGGCGGGATACCGATCCTGATCTAAGCTATCCAGTGAATTGACGGCTTGCTCTTTAGCATCCAAATTTCGATGTAAATCAAAATATATTCTAGCTAGTCCAACCTGGATTTCTATTTGCTCTTCTTCAATTGAAACAAAATGTTTATCACTCGAATTTTCTATACTTTCATCGGTTATATTCAGTATTCCATGCGCCCGCTGGAAGAGGTCGAGCGCAGCTTCCATATCGCCCTGCATTTGACGTGCAGATCCCACGCGACGAAAGCAGGCCGCGCGTATTGATTTCGGTAATTCTTCAGAGCCAGCCACAAGTTTTTCGGAAGATTCTACAGCCTTCAATGGTTCACCAAGACTCAGATGAGAGTCAGCCAATCCCAGTAGAACCCTGATCATCATTCGGGATTGAGGCTGATATCGCTGATCAAGAATTGATTCAGCTTTGCGGAAAAATCTACGGCTTTCTTCAAGGGCGTGTCGGCGAGCACATTTCTCTGCGGCACGAATAGTATAGTAAAGATTCTTATCCAGTAACCCACTATTCTCAAAATGATGGGCCAGGATTTCCAAATTTTCTTCCTGATACTCGGGGTATAAGAACTCAAATGCCTCCCCTGCTCGCTGATGAAGCAGCTGCTTCTTGGATCTCACCAAAGTGGAATATATCGTCTCACGCGTAAGCGTATGGTTGAAATGGAATTGAGATGGATTTCCGACATCGGATTTTTGGAACCAGCCCTTTTTTGATAATTCTGTCAATCGCTGCCCGAATGAACTTTCTGAAATCATATATTTCAAAGTAATTCGATCAAATACTTCCCCTAGTAAGGCTGCAGCCTGTAGGACATGCAACGACTCTGCATCAAGTCGATTGAGACGCCTCAACAGCACTTCACGATAGGTTTTTGGCATTTGTCCTAAAATTGAATTCAAGGAGTCCGCTAACACCCATTTATGATTAATTTTCTGCAACCAACGTTGTTCGACCAAAAGCCT